>DASYKL010000658.1:0-7155 GCA_035995405.1 Chloroflexota bacterium | reverse complement strand
TCTGGACATACCCCAGGCTGTCGTGCTGGCACCAACGCGCGAATTGGCGGTCCAGGTCGCCGAACAACTCGGTCGACTGGGCCACAACCGCGGCCTACGCGTCGTGTCAATCTACGGCGGGCAGCCCTACGAACATCAGCTCCGAGCACTGAAACGCGGCGTCCACACGATTGTCGCAACGCCAGGCCGTCTGCTCGACCATCTGCGGCGCGGCACGGCCGACCTGAGCGCCGTCAAACTGGTCGTCCTGGATGAGGCCGACCAGATGCTGGACATGGGTTTTCTCGACGACGTCGAGACGATCCTCGGGCACGTACCTGCCGAGCACAACACGGCGCTGTTCTCGGCGACGATGCCCAAACCGATTCTCGACCTCGTCGGCCGCTACCTGAAGAAGCCCGAGATGCTCCACCTCAGCGAAGCGCGGGCGCTGACGGTACCGTCGGTCGACCAGATCTTCTATGAAGTGCCCTATCCGCGCAAAATGGACGCCTTATGTCGAGTACTCGATGCGCGGCAGCCCTCCCGAGCGATCGTCTTCTGCGCCACCAAACGCATGGTCGACGAGGCTGTTGAACGGCTGCAGGCGATCGGCTACTCGGCCGAAGCGCTGCACGGCGACGTCAGTCAGCCTGGCCGCGAGAAGGTGTTACGTGGCTTTCGCGAGGGTCGCACCGAGATCCTGGTGGCGACCGATGTCGCGGCGCGCGGACTGGACGTACCCGAAGTCAGCCTGGTGGTCAATTTCGATATCCCGCCTGATCCCGAGTATTACGTCCACCGCATTGGTCGCACGGGCCGCCTCGGCCGCGGCGGCGAGGCGATCACGTTCGTGAACCCGCGCGAGCTGCGCGAGCTGCGGCTGATCGAGCGAGCAACCGGAGCGCGCATCCGGCCGGCGGAGGTGCCGTCGCTGGCTGACATCGAAGCGCGCGACCTGCAGGTGCTGGAGGAGCAGCTGCTCGATGCGATCGGCAAAGACGGCTGGGCTCGTTACCGCGCGGTGATCCAGGACCTGATGGGCGATCACGACCCAATCGATCTGGCGGCGGCGGCGCTGACGCTGGTGGCGACCTCGGGTAAACGCCGCCTGAAGGCGCAACCACGCGAACGTGAGATCACCCGGCCGCCCCGCGAGCGGACGATGACGAGTCCACCCGAACGGCATCAGACTGCCGTCACCAGGCCTGAGCCGCGGGCGATTGCACCCGTGCGTCCAAACGTCCGCCGCGATGCGGACTTCGAAACACGAAACGACGATGAGGCTGACGTCGCACCAAGGTCGCCTGGGCCGCGACCGAAGTCGTTTGGCAAACCGAAGTCGTCCCGCTCGGGTAAGCCGCGGCCGGGGCCGTTTGGCAAGAGTCGGCCTAAAGGCAGACGGGCCAAACCTTAGATCCAGCGCAAGCCGTCCTGGTCGCGATCGCCTGGTCGTTCGCCGTCGGCGCCTTGCAAGAAAGCCCGGACGGTGCTGGTCGCGACCGCCAGCGCCAACCCACTGCCAGTGACCATGTGTGGAATGCCGACTACTTCGCCGCGGGCATTGACGAGCGCCCCGCCCGAGTTGCCTGGCCGCAAGGTGATGCTCAGCCGCAACACCTCGTGTGGCGTGCTCGCGATAATGCCCAGGCTGGGCGCGTTGCGTTCACCCATCGGGTTGCCCACCGCCAACACCAGGTCGCCAACGCGGAGCGCGTCAGAATCACCGACGCGTACACCCGGCGGTAGCTCGCCGTCGACCTGCAAGGCGGCCAGGTCGAGCGCTGGGGCGCGGCGGATGACGCGGCCGACAAGGCGGCGTCCGCCGGCGACGGTGAGCTCGGCCGACCGCCCTGGCACCACGTGGTGGTTGGTGATAACCAGGCCGGGCTGATTCCAGATCACGCCACAACCGGAGCCGCCCATCGAGCCGCGCACGAGGACCACACTCTGGGCGATATCGGTGGTCAGATCGTGCAGGGCGCTAGAAATCGTGTCGGCGGCCGCCAGGACGTCAAGGGTCATGATTGGTCTCGTTTCTCAGCTGGGTCGCGGCGCAGGCGTCAACGTTATGTCACGTAGCTCGCCGCCGCGGATCATTCGGATAGACGTGGGTGTATCGATGGCCGCGGGACCCAGGGCCATCTGCAGCGCTTCGCCGTCCTCGACGGTGCGTCCGCCGATGGCCAGCACGATGTCGCCCAGAAGCAGGCCACCGCGTTCGGCGGGCGCGCCTGGCTCGAGGCCGAGGAGCATCAGGCCAGTGCTCTGCGCGACTTGCAAACGGGAGCGCAGCGCGTCTTGCAGATCGACGGGCTGGGTGCTCACGCCGAGATAGGCGCGCCGCAGCGTCCCGCCGCTGGCGATGCGCTGGGCCAGGCCGTCGATCGTGGCCGCCGGGATACCGACCGGGTCGCCACCCGCCAGATAGGCGCTCAGCATGCCGACGATGCGGCCCTGGACATCGGCCAAGGCGCCGCCGGATAGACCAGGCAGCATCGCTACATCGGCTCTGATATAGGCGTCCAGCACGCCGCCCTGGGCGGTCCGCCACGCGCCACCGACGGAGCTGACGGCGCCGAAGCTGGCGATAGGCTCGGGCGTGCCAGGTCGGCCGACCGCCAGAACGAGATGGCCTGGAGCCAGAGCATGGTCTGTGGCGCGTTCGGCGGGCTGAAGTTTGACGTCATCGGCGACGACCAGCACGGCCAGGTCAGAGCCTGGATCGCGGCCGAGCAGCCGAGCCGCGTGGCGCTCTCCGTCAGGAGTGGTGATCGACAGGTCGGTATCACGTTCGAGAACGTGAGCGGCCGTGACGACCTGGTTGGTCTGCCAGGCCAGGCCGCTGGCCGGGAAGCGGTTGCGGCCGTGGACCGCGACCACTGATCGGCCAGCGCGCTCGACTGCGCTGGCCAGATCGTCAGACAGGCTGGCCAGCAGGCCGCTGGTGGATTCAGAAAGAGGCATGTAGCAGGTATAGGGCTCAACCTATGGCCCTGACATCGCCCCAACAGATGGGCGCGAGCCTATCCCTTTGGAGAGGTCCTTTCGGCTGCGCCACCCACCTGGCGTAGCCAGCGGACGAAGCCTGGGCTGGCACAGGCCATGTCCCAATCCATGTGCAGGTCGCTCGCGACGGCCTGGGCGGGGCCCGTACCCGGGCCACCAGTGATAGCAATGACGGCCTCTGCCAGCGCGGCCGTGAATTGGGCCGGCTCCGGATCTGCCGACTCGACATGCTCGAGCAGCTGCAGCTTGAGCTCCTGGACCGGGCCCATGGCCACGGCGCGCTTTTTGCGCATCGTCATGCCGCCTACGAGCTGCCGCTGCAATGCGCAAAACTCGGCAGGGCGGAGTGGCGCTACGTCGTCGTTAAGCGCCATCGCTCGTCGTGCGTCAGCTGGCTGACGAGGCCTTGACCTGACAGCAGGTCGAGATTAGCCCGCACGTTGCGTGCGGCCATCGGCACCAGGTTCGCGCCAAGCTCGGGGTAGATCAAGCTGACCAGCTCGTCGACCGAGGCTGAATCGCGCTCTCTGAGAGCATCGACGACTTGCTGCACGCGTTGGCGACGGTGGTGGCGGTACTCCTCGAGTTTGCCGATCCCATCGTCGACGACAGGCCCATGGCCCGGGTAGATAGTGTTTGGCCCCAACGTCAGCAGCCGTTCGAGTGAAGCCAGATAGTCGGCCAGAGCACCTGGGACGTCATCGACGATGACGGTCCCGCTACCCGCCACGAGGTCGCCCGTGAACAGCGTTCTGGCGTCTGCATCCCAGAAACACAGGCTCTCGCGGGTATGGCCGGGCGTTGCCAAAGCCAGCAACGAACCGAATACGGACTCGTTGTCGGCTACCCGGCGCTGGACACCTGGCAGGTCGGGATGGCCAACAAGCGTCGCACCGGTCTGGGCGCACAGAGGCAGGGCCGCGGGCAGGTGGTCGCCATGGCGATGGGTCACCAGGACGGTCGTGATCCGACCCAGTGGCGCGGCGGCAGCAAGGATGGCCTGCAGATGGCGCGGGTCATCTGGGCCCGGATCGATCACGGCGAGCGAGCCACGGCCATCATCGACCAGGTACGAATTGGTGCCAGTGAGCGTCATCGGGCCCGGGTTCGGCGCCAGGACACGCGTGATCACCACTCAAGAGTACTCAGTCCTTCGTCAGATCACCGGCAGCTGAATCTCGTCGCCCACGACGCGCACAGGTACGCGCGGCACACGCCAGTCTGCGCCCGGCCAACAGTTGCGGCCACTGGTCACGTCCCAGCGCCAGCCGTGCCACGGACAGACCAGCTCGCGCCCGACCAGCTCACCCTTTGACAACGGCCCGCCATTGTGGGGGCAGTTGTTGTCGACCGCGTGGAGCACGCCGTCCACGTTCGCCAGCGCATAGACGCGATCGCCCGCCTGCACCACCCGCACCGCACCGGGTGGCACCTGGGCCAGACGAGCGACCGTGACGTACTCGATGGGTTCAGGCAGAGACGAACAGGCGCTCGACGGTTTCGGCTGCCTCGGGGCTACCGGTCGCGTCGATCTCTTCGATGTAGCGCGTCGCCGCCACCGCTGCCGTTGTCGCGTCGCCGACAGCATTCGAGATCTGACGGACGTACTGACTACGCACGTCGCCGGCCACGTAGATACCAGGAATCGGTGTCTCCATCTTGTCGTCGGTGATCAGAAAACCGGAGTCATCTTTGGGAAACTGGGGCCCGAAGATCTCGCTATTTGGCATGAAGCCGACGTAGATGAAGGCGCCGCCAACGGGAATGGTGCTCTCCTCGCCCGTTTCGACGTTTTTCAGCCGCAGCCATTCGACCTTCTGTTCGCCGCCGATTTCCTCGACCACCGTGTTCCACACTGGCACGATCTTCGGATTGGCTAGCGCCCGTTCCTGCAGCAGCTTCTGGGCGCGCCATTCGCCGCGGCGATGGATGACGTACACCTTTTCGCCGTAGCGGGTGAGAAACGTCGCCTCTTCGACCGCGCTGTCGCCGCCGCCGATCACTGCCAGGACCTGGTTCTTGAAGAACGCGCCGTCGCAGATGGCGCAGTAGCTCACTCCGCGGCCGGCGAACTCCTCTTCCCCTTTGACACCCAACTTGCGGGGCAGACCGCCAGTCGTAATGATGACGGTCTTGCCGACGTGCTCCGTGCCGTCGTCGATCTTGACGACGCGTCGGTTGCCGCGCGGCTCGACCCCGACGACCTCACCGTACGTGATCCCAACCTCGAACTCTTTGATCTGCTCTTCCATGTCGCGCGCCATCTGGCTACCCGTGATCGTCTTGATGGCTGGGTAATCCTCGATCAGCTCGGTATTCATCAGCTGGCCGCCGCCGATGCCGGAGCGATCCAGGAGCAGCGTCTTCAGCCTGGCGCGGCCGGTGTACAGCCCGGCGGCCATACCGGCTGGACCGGCGCCGACGATGACGACGTCCCATTCGGGAGTCGATGTGAGTTCAGGTTGAGTGCCGTTCGAGGTCATTCGTGGCGGTGTCCCGTCCGGAGTATACGCATGACCTATCCAACGACCTGACGACGCCAGCGATTCCCCAGCCCGTCCGTCTATGGCCGCTTGGCGGGGGACGGCGTCGGCTGCGCCGCGCGCTGAACCGGTCGGGCCGTCGGTTGCTGCGTTTGCAACTGCGGCTTGGGCTGCATGCGCGGCGCCACGACCAAAGTAGGCACGGGCACGGGCACGGGCGTGGGCGTCGGCGTGGGCGCGATGACGCCGGCCAGCGCGCGGGGCAGATCACGCACGACCGCATCCAGTGTCGGATCGGGCGTGGGTTGCCGAATCGTGACCAGGTCGGCGGTCGCGGCGCGCGGCGTACCGCCGCACGCTGTCAGCAGCAGAAGCGAAGCGAGCACTAGAACGCTAGCGCATATTCGAGCCCGCATGAATGCCAGACGTTCATGCTAGGGCTGGGGTCAGGCAGCAACGGGTCTGTCGGCGTCGCAAACACGTATCGCGCCACCCCGCGTAGCGCGTTCGTTACTGCTTTGGCGGAATCTTGAGCTTCATCCCGATCTTGAGCTTGTCGGGGTCGGCACCGATCACGTCTTTGTTGGCGTCGTAGATCCTCCGCCACTGCGTCACATCCGAGTAGAACTGGTCGGCAATCGTAAGCAACGTGTCGCCCGACTGCACGTCGTACGTCTCACCGGCGCTGGCGTCGACGGTCGCCGTCGGCGTCGCCGCTGCAACGGCGGCAATCGCGGAGGGCGACGCAACAGGTGACGACAGGGCCGGCCGCTGCGGACTCGGCGCTGGAACAGCGGCCGATGCCGCCGGCACAACCGTCGGCGTGGGTGCTGCGGCGCCTCCGCCACACGCGACTCCCACACACAGCGTGGCCGCTGCACAGGCTGTCAGGACCGCACTACTCGTCGGCAAACGGAGGGAACTACGGGTAAGACGCACGCTCGCCTCCTCGTGATCGTCGGATGGGGACCGAGTATATCGAGGCACCTCCCTGTTCCGGAAGACCCAGCGGGTTGACTTGACATGGCTGCGCACCGCCCTGCTAACTGGTCGAGAGAACGACCACGTGCCACGAGTGTTGCCATTGGCCGGTTTACGCTACGCAGCGTCGAGCGCCGAGCTGCCCCAACTGATCTCGCCGCCATATGACGTCATCAGTCCTGACGAACAGGTGACGTTGCGCGCGCTCTCACCACACAACGCAATTCACGTCGAATTGCCAGCCGACGAGGGTGGTGTACCTGGCAGCCGTTACCGCGCAGCGGCGGCTCGCCTGGCGCAATGGCGCCGCGAAGGCATGCTGCAGCAGGATGCTCCGCCGGCTTATTACCTGTCTGAAACACGGTTCATGCATGCCGGCGAAACGCTGCGCCGGCGTGACCTGTTGGCGGCGCTCGCGGCCGAGCCGTGGGCCAGCGGCGCAGTCTTGCCGCACGAGCACACGATGAGCGGTCCGAAAGCCGATCGGCTCGAGCTGTTGCGCGCGACTCACCTGAACGCGAGCCCCATCTGGGTCCTCTTCCGCGATCGACACGAGGCGCTGGAACAGGCCTGGTCCGCGGCAGAGACACGCGAGCCCACGTACGAATTCAGCTGGCGCGGCGAGGACCACCGCCTGTGGGCGATCGACGATGACGCAACCCTGGCGGCGATTCAGGCAGCGTTCGCCGCTGGCGGGCCGCTC
>DASYKL010000657.1:0-11672 GCA_035995405.1 Chloroflexota bacterium | reverse complement strand
CCAGGCCGGCGAGAAGGTGTCACCGGAGACCAAGCTGCTTGACCGCGCCTTCATGTTGAAACTGACGGCTCCCCAGATGACGGCGCTCGTTGGTGGTATGCGCGCCCTTAACGCCAATTTCGGACAATCCAAGCACGGCGTCTTCAGCAGCCGGTCCGACGCATTGACCAACGACTTCTTCGTGAACCTGCTCGACATGCGCACTGAGTGGAAGCCGTCTGCCTCGGCTGAAAATGTGTACGAGGGTCGCGATCGCGGCACTGGCGAGCTCAAGTGGACCGCCACTGCCGTCGATCTTGTCTTCGGCTCGCATTCACAGCTGCGGGCGCTGGCGGAGGTCTATGCCAGTGATGCTTGGAAAGAGAAATTCGTACATGATTTCGTCGCCGCATGGGACAAAGTCATGAACCTTGACCGGTTCGATCTCGTCCGATCCAAGCAGACTGCACCCAACGGCCGCATGGTGGGATCCGCCTAGAGGAGGTCACGTTTGCCACGACTCGCAGGCCAGGTCGCCATCGTCACTGGTGGTGCCCTTGGCATCGGCGGAGCAACCGCGCGCCGCCTTGCCGAAGACGGCGCTTACGTGCTGATCGCCGACATGGAGCAGCAGGCAGCCGCCACCAACGTGCAGACGATCCGCGACGCTGGCGGCACGGCCGATTGGTTGCGGGTTGACGTCGGCACGTTGGATGGTGTCCGCGACATGGTGGCGCGTGCCATGGATCTCTGGGGCCGGCTGGACATCGTCGTCAACAATGCCTATCCCGTGGATGGCATGCACGGCGACGCTGTCGAGGTGTCCGAGGAGGACTGGGATCGGGCGATGGACATCGGCTTGAAGTCGATGTTCCGCGCCGCTAAGTACGCCGTACCGCACATGCGTCAAGTTGGTGGCGGCAAGATGATCAACATCTCCTCAGTGCACGGCCTCCTGGTCGCACCTGGCTGGCTTACCTACGAGACCGTCAAGTCAGCCGTTATCGGACTGACGCGTCAGCTGGCGGCTGAGTACGGGCCGGATGGGATCCGCGTCAATGCCGTGTGCCCAGGCCACATCGTAACCGAACGCAATCAGCGCCAATGGGCAGCTCACCCGGATGGGCTGCGCTTCTTCGAGGAGCAATACCCGCTGCGCCGCGTTGGAAAGCCGCTGGACATCGCGAACGCCGTCGCGTTCCTGTGCTCTGATGAGGCTTCCTTCATCACCGGCCAGGCGCTCGTGGTGGATGGCGGGCACACGCTTCAGTTGCAAGAAAATCTCGCAGTTCGTCTCGCTCGCTACGCTCAAGAGCACGGCGACACCTGGCTGCCATATTGATTCATGCCGGCCCAGTTCGCGTATATCGGAACGTACACGCGCACCGGCAGGTCCCCAGGTATTCACGTCTTCCACCATGACCCGTCAACGGGGAGGCTTGCATTCGTCCAATCCGTTCCCGAAGTCGACCCGTCGTTTCTGATTTTCACTCCGGACCAGCGCTTTCTCGTCGCCGTCAGCGAGGGCCTCGGCAGCAATGGCGGCGCGGTGGCATCATTCAAAGTGGACGACTCGACCGGGCAGCTCACGCCGCTGAGCCATCAGCCCAGCCTGGGTGGTGAGCCATGCCACCTGTGCTGCGATCCCACGGGACGTTGGGTACTGGTCGCAAATCACGAACATGGCAGCGTTGTTGTCCTGCCGATTGGCAATGACTGACGCCTGGGGCCGGTCTCACATTTCCAACAGCATGTCGGGTCGGGGCCGGGCCAAACGCAGACGGGTCCTCACGCGCACTGGGTGGACTTTGATCCAGTTGGCCGACGGGTCCTCGTTGCGGACAAGGGCATCGACAAGGTGATGATCTACCAGCTTGATGTGAACACTGGCCAACTCATCCCCAACGAGCCGCCATTCGGGGCACTGCACGCTGGTGCGGCGCCGCGTCACCTCGCTTTTGAGCCTGGTGGTCGCTACGCGTACGTGAACGGCGAGGCCGACATGACCATCACCGCGTTCAGCTACAACGATGAGCGCGGAGCGCTCGAGCAGCTCCAGGTGTTGTCGACCCTACCCGCGCACGTCCCACCCGATGGTTGTTCCACCGCCGAGATTGTGGTCGGGCCGGCTGGTCGGTTCGTGTACGTCTCTAATCGTGGCCATGACTCGATCGCCATCTTTGGCATCGATCAGGAAACCGGCCTAATAACCAGTGCCGGCCACACGCCGACACAGGGCCGCACTCCGCGCAGCATCGCGATCGATCCGACTGGCACGTTCCTGTACGCTGCGAACCAGGAGAGCGACACGATCGTGCACTTCCGCATCGATCACCACGCGGGGCAGCTCATACCTACGGGCGATGTCACCCGAGTGGGTGCTCCAGTCTGCATCCTGTTCAACAGCACCGGATCGCGGTTCGTTGGCCGATCTTGAATATCACGAACTCTGCCGGGCGCACCGCCGCCACACCGATCAGGCAAATCAGCCGACCGTTATCGATGTCATCCTGAGTCATCGTCGTCCGGTCGCAGCGAACGAAGAACGCCTCGTCGGGTGTTCGTCCCTTCAGCGCACCCGTGCGCTGCTGTGTCAGCAGAAACGCATCGACGGCATCGCGGACCCTGCTCCACAGCGCTTCATCGTTCGGCTCGAAGGCGACCCATTGCAGGCCACGCTGGATGGACGTCTCGAGGAAAATCAAGAGCCGTCGAACAGGTAGGTAGCGGAGCTCCGGGTCGGGATCGAGCGTGCGCGCCGACCACACGCGCACGCCTCGGCCAGCGGCACGCAGGTCGCGCAGCGGATTGATGCCGGCGCCGACGAGCATCTCAATCTCCTGCTGGGTGAGGAGGCGTTCGAGCGGGGGATCGTCGAGGCCGCGCATCTCGCCCGTGGTCGGCGTCGCAGCGGCGCTAGCGCCACTCGAGTAGATGCCGCTGACATGGCCACCGGGCGGCGTCAGCACCCCGCCAACCCACACCCATGGATGGTGGACCACGGCATACCCGCTCGCTTGAGGCGGACGGGCGGCGAGCACCTGGTCGACGGTGTGGAGCCCAGCGGGCAGCGACAGGATCGCCACACGGTCGCGCCGGAGCTCGCACTGAGCGATCGCCGCGTCCGTATCCTCGGGCAGTGGACAGAGCAGCGAGACTTCGTCGATAGCCTCCAGCGCGCCGAGCGTACTGGCCACGTAGGCCTGCGTGCCGCCGTTGTCGAAGAAGCCGCGCACCATGCGGCTGAGCACGGCCGGCACAGCGCCAATGCGACGCTCGAAATCCGCCCAGTTGGTGAACAGCTCCGGCGTGTCCAGGCCGTGCATATCTGCGCTGCCGAATCCGGCGGTGCCCGTGGTCAGGCCATGGATGAGCGGAGGGTCGTTCGGCACCGCTGTCACCACACCATACGCCGTCCACAGCGCGCGACGCCCGCGCCGATGGGGGTACTACCCTACGTCTCCTGCCCGAGCCGGACGACACGCGTGGTAGCCTCGGCGGGGTCGTGACTACTTCGATCGAACGCCCTGCCAGCCACTTCAGCACCGAAGATGCTGAGCTCACTCAGCGCCTCGGGATCGTCGACTCCCACAATGACTTCGCGACCGCCATCGCGGCTCGACGCGCCGACGGCGATTACTGCTCGCTCGCCGAGTACTGGCTGCCGCGTTTTCGCGCCGGCGGCCTGGCGGTCGTCGTGGCACCGGTGTGGATCTCCTCGCTGTTTGTCCCCGAAGGCGCGCTGCGCCGCGCGGTGCAGGTCGTCGACGGACTGCTGAGTGAAATCGAAGCCGCGCCCGACGAGGTTGCTCTGGTCAAGTCCTACGCTGAAATCGAGCGCGCGCGCAGCGAAGGCAAAGTCGGCATCCTGCTGGCGTTCGAGGGTGCTGAACCGCTCGGTCACGACCTGGCCGCTTTGCGACTGTTCCACGCCGTCGGGCTGCGCATGCTGTCGCTGACCTGGAGCCGGCGGAATGCCTTCGGCGATGGCGCGTGGGAAAATGAATCACGCGGCGGCCTGACGCGCCTGGGGAAAGAGGCAATCCACCAGATGGACCGCCTCGGCATCATTGTCGACGTGTCGCATGCTTCCGACGAGACTGCACGCGACGTTTTGGCCGAGGCCAGTGGGCCAGTGGTCGCTTCGCATTCGAATGCGCGCGCGCTGCGGAATCATCCACGCAACCTGCCCGACGAGCTACTCAAGGGCATAGCCGCCAGCGGCGGAGTGATAGGCCTGACCGCGGTGCCGAGCTTCATCGACGAGGGACCGGCCACTATCGGCCGCTGGGCGGATCACCTGACGCACGTCATCGAGCTGGTCGGCATCGAGCACGTCGGGATCGGCGCGGACTTCATCCAGCAGGTCCTGGACCTGGGGGCGTCGCTCGAGATTGAGGGCTGGGGACCAGACTGGGGCAAGCGGCCGCCGCGGTTCGACGGCATGTTGTCACCCGAGGACTTGCCTGGCCTGACCGCCGAGCTGCGTAGACGTGGCTTCTCCGAACAGGACCTCGCGCGCATCTATCACGGTAATTATTTCCGTGTCTTCGAGCGCGTATTGGCCTGAGCCGGCAGCCCTGAAGAACGTGAAGCACCCCGGTACGGGAAGGCGGCGCGCGGGTGGACTCTACTCTCCGTCGACCATGCCGTAGTGGGCCGTGATATGCGGGCCGTTTACTGCCAGCTTGCCAGCCGAATAGCCGCCGTCGACACAGAGCAACTGGCCGCTGATGAAGCGGGCCCGGTCCGACGCGACGAACAGGACTGCGTCAGCGATCTCGTCGGGGGCTGCAAGCCGCCCGAGTGGCACCTGTGAAATAAACGCCTTCTGGTACTCCGGATTCTGGCTCGACAACGAAATGCCGGATATGTCCGTCAGTCCGGGCGCCACCACGTTGCACGTGATGTGGTGCTTCCCCATCTCCAGCGCCATGACCCGCGCCAGCTGGATCTCGCCAGCCTTGGACGCCGCGTGTGGACCCGACATCGGGCGGGCGTTGTTCCCCGATGTCGAGCCAATCAGGATGATCCGGCCACCTTCGCCCTGCTTGATGAGTTGTCTGCCGACGGCTCGGCTGAGCAAGAACGCGCCCCGGAGTTGGACGTCGATCTGGAGATCCCACTCCGCATCCGACATATCCACGATCTCGTGATGGACGCCAACGCCGGCGCCGTGGACCAGAATGTCGAGCCGGCCATAGGTCTCCACCGCCCGCTCCACCGCCGCGTTCACCTGGTCGCCGTAGCGGACGTCGGTCCGGATGTACGTCACCTCGAGGCCGCGGCCAGACAACGTCGCTGCCAACGACTGGCCCCACTCGTCGTTGATGTCGACCAGGACGCATCTGGCGCCCTCCTCGGCCAGGCGAGTCAGGATGACCCGGTTGATGCCGCCCGCCGCGCCAGTCACGATGGCCACTTTGCCTTCAAATTCCAAGCCCAAAGATCCTTCCTGCTGGTGTTAGCGTTGCTGGCGTGGGTCGAGCGCATCGCGCAGCCCGTCGCCGAACAGATTGATGGACAGTACCGTGATGACGATTGCCAGGCCCGGGAAGATCGACAGCCACGGCGCCAACGCGAACTGGTTGCGCCCGCTGCTCAGCATCTCGCCCCAATCGGCAGTCGGCGGCTGCACGCCCAGGCCCAGAAAGCTGAGAGACGCCCCGGCGATGATCGCGCTCGGGATGCCGAGCGTGGCCAACACGATCACCGGCGCGATCACGTTCGGCAGGATGTGTCGCAGCAGGATGCGGTTGCCGCCGCATCCGATCACCTGTGCAGCGATGACATACTCGTTCCCGCGGACGCTCAGCACGGAGCTACGGACCACCCGAATGTAGGTCGGCATCGCCGAAATACCAACGGCGATCATGGCGCTGGTCAGGTTGCGTCCCAGCACTGCGATGATCACCAGCGCCAGCAGGATGCCGGGGAACGCCAGCATGACGTCGGTGAGGCGCATCACGAGCAGGTCGATCCAGCCGCGATGGTAGCCGGCGAACAGGCCGAGGATCGCGCCGCCGACTACCGAGATCGTGACGGCCACGAACCCAATCTGCACTGAGGTCTGCGAGCCCCAGATCACCCGGCTCAGGTTTTGGCGTCCGAATGCGTCGGTGCCCATCCAGTACCAGGGGCTCGGCGGCTGCAAGGCGTCGATCGGGTTGACCCGGGTCGGGTTGGAGGGGGCGATGATCGGCGCGGCCACGGCCATGACGACGATCAGGGAGAAGACAACGAGGCCGCCCACCGCCGCCCGGTTGCGACGGAGCCGTCGTAACGCTGCGCTGCGTGCGGGCCGGCCAGGCTGGGTGACCCTCTCGCTCGCCTGGACGAGCGCCTTCGACTCAACCATTGCCATACTTGTACTTCTCTCGTCGCTGTCAGAGCTATTGCAGCCGAATCCGAGGGTCGATCACCGCGTACGACAGATCCACAACGAAATTCACCACGACGTAGATCGTGGCCAGGACCAGGATTACCCCCTGGACCGTCGGCAGATCCTTGTTCTGGATCGAGTCGACCACGAGCTTGCCCAGGCCGCTGCGGGCGAAGACCGTTTCCGTAATGACCGCGCCACTCAACAGGTTGCCGAACTGCAACCCGATGACGGTCACGATTGGGATGAGCGCATTCGGTAAGGCGTGGCGCACTACGATCGTGACCTGCGGCAGGCCCTTCGCCCGGGAGGTTTGCAGGTAATCCTGGTTCAGCACTTCGATCATGCTGGCCCGAACCAGCCGGGCCAGCGTCGCCGTTGAGAGCGCTGCCAGCGTAACCGCCGGCATTATCAGGCTGTTCCACCCGCCCTGGCCCGTCGCCGGCAGCCACCCGAGTTGCACCGCGAACAGCAGAATCAGCAAGAGTCCCAGCCAGAACACCGGGATCGAAACGCCCGCCAGCGCCGCCAGCATCAGGATGGCGTCCAGCCAGCTATTCTGGTTGAGGCCAGCCAGCATCCCGAGCGTGATTCCAAAAATCATGGCGAGCGCCATCGACAACACGGCCAGGATGATGGTGTTTGGCAATCGGTCGGTGATCTCCTGGATGACCGGCCGATTGGTCTGCACCGAACGGCCCAGGTCGCCCCGCACGGCCTTGAGCACGAAATCGCCGTACTGCACGTAGAGGGGTCGGTTAAGACCAAGCTGTTCGCGAATCTGTTCCAGACGCTCCGGCGTCGCCTGGTTTTCGCCAAGATAGATCGAAGCGGGGTCGCCAGGGATCAATTGGAGCATCAAGAAGACGACCAGAGTCGTCAGCAAGATGGTCGGCAGCATCAGCAGTAGCCGCTGCTGGATGTACCGAGTCACACCGCCGCCTGGCGGTCAGCACGTGTCGACCCTCTTGGCCACCTGGGCACACTCCGTGGCGCTGCCGCATGCCCTCGAGGCGGACCGTCTTCACCAGCGCGGTCCATCCATGCCATAGACACCGAGAGTAGCCTCTTTCACCACTACTCAGTCACTGGTCACGGTGTATCCAGAACACAGCAGCCATGGTGGTACGCTCGGCGGTCATGGTTCTCGGCCGAGTCCGTCGCCCACCCAGACAGGCGGCTATGGCGTTATCGCAGATGACCACTCCTGGAACATGAACATTGTCCGCCTGCAAGGGCCGATGGTGAGCGTCCGGCGATGACGTTCGAGTCCGTCGGTCGTGAGAGAACGAGCCGACCCGGTGTGGAGTTCAGTGGAGGCTTTAGCGAGGTCGACCTCGCACCTCACCCAGCGGCATACGTGCAGTTCATGGACGCCGCCAACAGCATGGCGTTCTTCCAGACCGCGAAGGCGCTGACCCACGCGCGACTGGCGCTCCAACCTGGCGAGGCCGTGCTGGACATTGGCTGCGGCTCAGGCGGAGACGTCCGAGCAATGGCCGAGATCGTCGGGCCGAAAGGACGCGCCGTCGGACTGGACAGCAGCGCAACGATGGTGGAGGCGGCACGCCAACGTTCGGGCAGCGATTTGCCCGTCGAGTTCGTGGTCGGCGACGCCCATCACCTCGACTTTCCCGACAACTCATTTGACGCCTGCCGCACCGATCGGGTGCTGCTGCACCTGGCCGACCCCAGCCAGGCGGTGCGCGAGATCGCGCGGGTGCTCCGCCCAGGCGGGCGTGTTGTGGCGCTGGAGCCTGACGCGGGCGGCCTGCTGCTGGACCATCCGGACCGCGACACAACCAGTAAGATCCTCGAGTCGCGAGCCTTTGGGACGCGCTCTGGATGGATCGGGCGTAGCCTGCGGCGGCTGTTTCTTAGTGCTGGCTTGACCGACATTGAGCTTCAGGTGCTGCCGAGCCCGCGCACCGATTTCGCGGAGACGGACGCCAGCCTCCGGCTGCAGGAGCACGCCGATCGGGCGGCGGCCAGCGGCGCCATCACACCGGAGTCCGCCGAGCGCTGGAAGGCCACGTTGATTGAGGCCGCTGATCGCGGTGAGTTCTTCTGCGTCGTTACCCTTTTCCTGGTGGTCGGCCACATCGCATGACTGAGAGGCGAAGATCATGAATCCACATCCAGACTCACTGTCAAACCCATTTGTGGCCTCGCACTCACGCCGCCAATTCTTGCGGCGGACAGTGCTGGCAGGGCTGGTGCTGTCTGCTGGCGGCCTGCTCGCGGCGTGTGGCGGCCCGCCGCCGTCGCAGCAGCAGGCTGCCCCGCCAACGACCGCTCCGCCAACTGCAGCACCCGCCGTGCCGCGGTCATCAGGATCGCCAGTCGCGTCGCCGGTGGCCGCGGCGTCACCAGGCGCGGCCAGCTCGCCCGTCGCGGCAGCGGCGCCAGCTACGCCACCGGTGGGTAAATCGGGCGGAGAGCTGGTCTACGCCCTTGCGACCCGGTTCGACACCCTCGACCCGAACATCACGACCTTCAGTGTGGTGGGACGGATGGGCTTCCACCTGTTCGACCAGTTGGTGCGCGAGCCAGCGCCGGGCAAGTTCGTGCCGAGCCTCGCCCAGCGCTGGGATGTCAATCCAACGGCAGACGAATACACCTTCTATCTGCGCAATGACGTCAAGTTCCACGATGGCACGCCATTCAATGCCGAAGCCGTCAAGTACACGTTCGACCGGGTGGTCAACCCCGATCTGAAGTCGCAAGCTGCCTTTTCAGCGATCGGTCCGTACGACAGCAGCACGGTCGTGGACCCATACACGATCAAGGTGAAATTCAAGTCCGGCTACGCGCCGTTCCTGGACTCCGTGGCTCAGCCTTTCCTGTCGATCGTGTCGCCGACGGCCGCGGAGAAGTACGGCAAGGACTTTGGCAACAACCCTGTCGGCTCCGGACCGTTCAAGTTCGACTCGTACACGACGGACACCGCGGTCAAAATGGTTAAAAATAGCGATTACGCCTGGGCCCCCTCGGTGTACCGTCACAGCGGACCGCCGTATCTCGATACGCTGACCTGGCGCATAATCAGCGACCCGCAGACCCGCGTCGCAGCGCTGAAGGCCGGCGAGGTCCATTTCATGGAAGACCTGCCGCTCCAGAACTACGCCGAGGTTCAGGGCAACAACGCCTACCAGATTATCGAAGGCATCATGGCCGGCTCCGGCTACACCATGATGATCAACGTCACCAAACCACCAACTGACGACGTCAAGGTACGTCAGGCAATGGAGTGGGCGACCGACAAGGTGGGCATCATCAAGGCGACATGGAACGGTCTGTTTCAACCTGCGTGCAGCGTGCTGACCTCGATCACGTTTGGCTACGACGCATCCACATGTCAGGCGTACAGTTACGATCCGCGAAGAGCGGCGGCGCTGCTGGACGAGGCCGGCTGGAAACTGAACGGTGATGTTCGCACCAAAGACGGTCAGGAGCTTGCCATTGACGTGTATTACCGGGCCGACCTGCAAGTGAACGTGGACCAGGTGACGTTCCTCCAGGCGTCCTACCAAGCCATCGGTATGAAAGTCAACCTCCACGGGCTAGCCCAGGCGGGCTACTTCGACGCCGTGCGGCGCGGCGATCACAACATGCAGCCGTGGTGGGGTCCGGCGACCGACCCGGACGTGGTGCGGCAATACTTCTATTCAGCGAATGCCAATGGCGGCACCAACCGCAGTCGATACAAAAACCCCGACATGGATAAACTGATCGACGAGGCGGCGAGTTACACGGACCCGGCCAAGCGGCAGGCGACCTACACCACAATTCAGAAAAAAGCGCTCGACGAGTCGATCATGATTTTCATCGCCGACTCGAAGAATATCTTCACGACCCAGAAGTCGAAGGTAAATGATGTGGTGCTGGACTGGTCGTCAACCTACCCGCAGCTGTACGACGCGTCGGTGAATGCCTGACACCATGAAAATTCACATTGTCGGAGCGGGCGCCATCGGCGGTATGGCCGGCTGGCACATGGCCAAAAACGGCGAGGACGTCACCTTCGTCGACCAGTGGTTCGAACACGTCGAGGCGATGAAAGAGGAGGGCCTCAGAATCACCGGGCTGCGTGGCGACCAGCGCATCCCGGTCAAAGCCAAGCTGCCGCAGGAGATCGACGAGGACCTGGAATTGGTATTCGTGGCCTGCAAATCGCAGCACACCGAGGCCGCGGTACGCGGAATCATGGAGCATCTCACGCCAAGCTCCGTGGTGGTTTCGCTCCAGAACGGGATGAACGAGGAGAAAATCGCCGGGCTGATCGGGCCGGAGCGCGTCATTGGTGCGCTACCGGACTACACCGCTGCACTGGTTGATCCTGGGCACCTGGAGTTCACCGTGACAGGGCCGGTGTACGTCGGCGAGCTGGACGGTTCCACCACGCCGCGCGTGCTTGAAGTGCAGCGGTTGCTCTCATATTTGACCGACGCGAAGCTGACCAACAACATCATTGGCCGAGTCTGGACCAAGCAGGTGTACGGCTGCTGGATCGTCATGACAGCGCTGGTGGATGCGTCCACCAGGGAGGTCTGGGCGGCGGACCGCAATCGGCTGCTGAGTTTCGCGTTGGTCCGAGAAGCGACCCGAGTGGCCGATGCGTACGGGATCAAGCTGGAGGCGGACGCCTACTTCTTGCCGGACCTGATCCGCCAGACCTACCCTGAGGCGCGTCGGTCCCAGATCGCCATCCTGGGAGTGCTCTCCGATCACCTGAACCGGCGTTCGCAGACGGCTGTCCAGATGCCCGATCCGAACTACCAGTTCGTGAAAAAAGGAAGTGGCATGTGGTGGGACCTGGTCTACCGCAATCGCAAAACGGAGACGCGCTGGATCGTGGGAGACCTGATCGAGCGCGGCGCGGCGAAGGGGATCGATCTGAAGTTGAACAAGAAGTTGGCTGAGATGATCTACGAGATCGAGGACGGCAAGCGCCTGATGCGCTGGGAGAACCTTGACGAGCTGGCGGACTACGCTACCAGTCTTGGCGAACCGATGTCAGTTGACGCCTGATACATGCCGATGCTGTTACGCGGCGGGACGTTGCTCGACGGCACCGGCGCAGCCGCGCGCACTAATCCGGGGCTGCTGATCGACGGGCAGCGGATTGCGGCCATCGGCGATGCGGCCGCCGTCAGCGGGCCGCCCGGCACCACGACCTACGACTGCACGGGCGGGACGATCATGCCGGGCCTGATCGACTGCCACGATCACCTCGTCCATACCAACCGCGACCTCAACGAGCGGTCGACCCGGCCACTCAGTCTGACGATGATGTTGGTGGCCCAGAACC
>DASYKL010000656.1:0-3062 GCA_035995405.1 Chloroflexota bacterium | reverse complement strand
GCAGAGTTCTTGTATTTCTCGACGTACGCGGAGACGTGATCCAGGATGCTCTGCTGCACGTTCAGATTCTCGTAGGGCCAGTCCTGGTTGAGCTCGAACGGCATCACCACACCAACGTCATCGCGCGCTGCGGCATCCAGTGTCACGCTGTCGAACTGGGTCTCGAACCAACCCTCGATGGTATTGATGCCGAGTCGGCGCATCGCGCTGAAGTCGCGCTGATAGAGTTGCGCGCGCTCGGCGCCGGCCAAGCCCGCGTACTGCGGGTTGTAGCCGACACCGCGCACGACCGTCGGTTGGCCATCGACGAGGTACTGCCAGGTGCCCGCTGCCGTCTGCTGAATCTCGACCCTGGAAGGCCCAGCGGGTGTGGAATGACGCAGGCGACCGGCCGGGTCGGCCGCCTGTGCGCGCTTGCTCGTGGCGGGTACCTGGTTCGTTTGCCAGTTCGGTTGGCCAAACGCCAGTGCGCCAATCGGTGAGACCGCAACGACGACCGCGATTGCCGCGCCGATAGGGGCCATGGGCATGTGGCCCGTGTGCACATTCGTCACGGCGGGCTTCGCTGCTGGAGCAGCCCTTGAATAGCGGGCGGAGAGCCGCGCGAGAATTTGTGCCGTCGCCAGTAAGGTCAACGCAACCGTGTAACCGAGCAGCAGCAGTGTGCCGCCAGTCGCGCCGTCCTGGACCCACTCGGGGAGTTGGGCGAGTGCCGGGGTGAACCATCCGTTACCAGCAGAGACGGGGACGGCCAGCGCTAGCGCGTACGGTAGCCCCGAGGCTTCGAGGTCGGGCAGGCTAACCGACGCGCTAAACAGGTGGTTGATGGCGATCTGCGCCTGAATGCAGAGTCCAACCATCGCTACTGGCCACAAGCCTTGCCGCCAACGCCCAAACAAGATCAATCCAACGGTCAGCCAGAACACATCCGCACCGAAGGCTGCCAGCGCCTGACCAAGCGCCGGCGTGCCGGGCGCGGCGACCATGCTGACGCCGGCGCCCGGAGCAACCTGTTGCGCGGCCTGAAAAACGGCAGGTGCCCAGGCGTGCAGCACATCGCCGACTGGCGCCGCTACCGCCAGCCCCAGTACTTCGACTCCGCCCACCGCCTGGATAGCGGCGCCGCCGTAGATCGGATCCAGACCGACCCAGGTGATCAGCGGTAGCCACCAGCCGGTTCCGACAAACAGATGGGCGACAAAGGCAATGATGGTCACCGCCAACTCGTGCCCAAGTCCCAGGAGCGGTCGCAGCAGAACATACAGCCCTACTGCGAGAGCCGCGCGTCGCCAGCCCGACGAACCGTGTGGCCGTTTTCCAACAGCTCGCGGCGCGGCAGTCACAGCCTCGGCCCTGCGCTCCGCTAGTCCTTTGGCAAGCGCCGCGGTCGCGAGTTCCCAGTCAAGGCCTGCGGCGCGTGCGGCGAGGAACAGCTCGGCGGTCGAAACAGTGAGGCCTTCACGGGTAAATGCGGCTTTCAGCGCGGCACAATCCGTCGACGCTGACGCGGAATACCTTGACTGGACGGACATGCGAGCGGTACTAAATGTACGGACAAGTCGTATGGCCTCGCAAGGTGCTCTTCACGACCTCAAGCCAGAGATGCTGGCCGCCCAACGACGAGGACAAGCCGGCATGCCGCTACACGCGCAGCTCGAAGGCACCCTGCGTCGCCTGATCGAGTCCGGGCGTATCCGGCCTGGGGCGATGATTCCGGGTGAGCTCGAGCTGGCTGCCGAACTCGGTCTCAGTCGCCACACCGTTCGGCACGCGCTCGGCGTACTGTCCGGCGAAGGGCTGCTACGTCGCGAGCGTGGGCGGGGAACCCGCGTTGTCGCAGAGACGGCGCCCAGAGTGTTCGAACGCGTCCTCGATACCTTTTATGCGTTCGCCTGGGAAGTTCTCACGCGCGGCGAGGAGCAGCGCTCGTTCGTACTCGAGCGAGAGACCATCACGGCCAGTCCCGAGTTGGCAGCGCGGCTCGAAACAGCGCCCGCGACTGATATTGAACGTATCGTTCGATTGCGCACTGCCAATGGCGAGCCGCTGGTCGCCGAAACGGCGTATCTGCCGCGAGAGCTGACGGCGCCACTCACGAACGAGGCACTGGAGCGCGGCGCGATCTACGACGCACTCGAGAACATCCACGGTCTCCGCGTATCGCGCGCCCGCGAAACGATCCGACCGGTGGCGATCGAGCGCCCGCTGGCACGCTTGCTCCATGTGAAGACCGGCTCTGTTGCGTTCTTGGTTGAGCGCACTACGTGGGCGGACGGGGCCCCGATCGAATGGCAGGAGAGTATCGTCCGCGGCGATCGTTACCTGTACTCAGTTGATCTGGCCCGCGAGAAGCAATCACAGTGATCAGCAAGTTGGCCATGGGCAATTGGGGCGGGGCGGGCGTGCTTCGGTCGGCGCGTACGCGCCGCTCGGCGATGGTGTCACTGGCGATTGGCTTGATTGGCGGCAGTGCACTGGGTTTGGCGGTGCGCATTGCGCTGTTTGTCGGAGCCGTCTCAGGTTTGCACGCGCTGAGCGTCGCGGCGCCTTTGGTGCTGACGTGCTGCCCATGGGCCGACCCGGTGTACACGCGTGCCGCGCTGCGCAGTTTCGGCGACCTCCAGATCGATGGTGTGGCGGTCGCTGGCGCGTGGGGCAGCCTGTTGCACTCATTGCTGCCGGGATTGTTCGTCGACCCGTCGCGAGCGCGATTCGCACTGGTCCGCGTCGTGGTGCACCCCGGGAGTGCGCTGATTGGACGTCTCATCGCGGCGACGATCGCCCACGCCGGCGCCTCGACGGTTGGTGTGGTGTTGGTCATGTGCGGCGCCGGCTGGCGTCCCAGGCGCCGCTCCTACGCAAGTCGAACCAGGCGAGTCCGGCCATGGCTTCTACTGGCCGGTATCGCGGTGCAGACGCAGGTTATGTTGAGCATTCTGAGCACACAGCCCACTTTACGCGAGCTCGACGCAACCGGAGTCTCGTTCGCTGCCAACGCGTTGCTGCCGTGGTTGTGGGAGCGCGGCCTGGCAGTGTCCGACCGCGTCGGTCGCACTCCACAG
>DASYKL010000655.1:0-2222 GCA_035995405.1 Chloroflexota bacterium | reverse complement strand
TTATCTTTGCCGAGCGCTTTGTCACGCCTTTGTCAGGCTGGCCGCACGATCCGGGAGGTAACGCCTGGTTTGCCGACGGCGCCTATCGGCTGTTTGCAAGGCAGCCCGGCCGTTTCGTAGCCGCCGGGGTGCCGTTACGTGAGACTGTCGGCGACGCCGTGCTCACCGCGCAATTCCACAAAGTTGGTGGCCCACTCGGGGGCGGCTACGGCCTGATCGTGCGCGCCCAGGGCGACGCGGCCGAGCGTGACAGCCGCAGTCAGAGCGGCCAGTACCTCGTGGTCGAGATTGGCGACCAGGGCGATGTCGGAATCTGGCAGCGCGAAGGTACTCGCTGGATCGACATCGTGCCGTGGTCCCACTCCGACGCCGTTCGCGTTGGCCGTGAGCCGAACACGATGACGGTGACCACGCGGAACTCGACCATTGGGCTGGCCGTGAACGGGCTACAGATAGTCGACGTGCCTTATTCCGGCTTACCCTCGAGCGGTGGAGTCGGTGTGTTCGTCGGCGGCGATCTGAATGAGGTCGCGCTCGAATGGCTGCGCATCGAGGCCGCTGAGTAGGTAACTATGGACGCCCAGGCGAGCGAGCTTGTCCGTCTTGTAGGAAGCCTCCGCTGGCGGCTGGGCCTCGAGCGCGCCGCTCTGCTGGTGCTGCGCGGCGGTCTGGTCGGCGCGGTGAGCCTGGCACTGGTAGACGTGATCATCTGGCTGCTCGGGCCAGCGCTGCTGATGGGTGAGACGCTCGCGCAGCTGGCGGCCGTGGCACTGGCCGGGCCCGTCGTTGTCGCACTCGGCGCGGCGGTGATTCGCTGGCCGACCGAACGTCAGGCGGCTTTGGCCGCTGACGCACGCTTGGCGTTGGCAGAGCGCCTCGGCACAGCGGTCGAGGTCGTGCACGCTGTGCGCCGTGGCAGGTTCGATGCCGTGCTGCTGGACGACGCCATCGCTCACGCTTCGGCGCCCGCTGGCGGCTGGCTGATTCTCGGCCCGCGGACGCAGCACGAAGCGGCGCTGACGCTGGGCGCACTTGGGGTCGCAGCGCTGTCGCTCCTGCTGCCGACGCTGCCACGGCCGATCACACTCCCGCTCGACCAAGCCGCGGCGTTGAGCGACGCGTCGGCGGCGGACGCGCAAGAGCGCATCAGTCTGGCGGAACCTCCCGCGGTTAGCCAGGCTGAAGCGCAGCCGCTGCCGGCAACGGCCACGCAGTCGGATGCCGAGCTGGCAGCGCGCGTGCAGCAAGAGCAAGCCGAACGCAGCGCTCTGAATCAGCTGTCAAGCGCTCTGGGCCAGATCTCAGCCGGGCAGCCTGCCGCGGACGCCATCCAGCGCGCCGATTTCTCGGCCGCCCGAGACCAGCTTGCCAATCTGGGTGATGAAGCGGACCAGTTGTCCGATGCAGCCAAGCAGCAGCTGTCGAAAGCTTTGCAGCAGGCAGCCAGCGCGACCGCGGCGACGGATCGCCAACTCGCCGACCGTGAACGCCAGGCAGCCCAGGCGCTCAACCGGGCGTCGTATACCGAGCAGCGTCAGGCATTGCGTAATCTGGCCGACCAGGTGCAGCGCAGCGGTGCCCGGAGTACATCGGCCGACCAGCTCGCGCGAGACGTTGGCCGCTTGCAGCAGCAGACGGCGTCAGGCCCAGCTCAGGGCCAGCCCATGCCAGCCCAATCAGCTGCCCAATCAGCAGCGGCGCAGGCATCCAATCAAACCCAGGCAGACGGCAACGGCGCGGCGTCGGCCGCGGCCCAGGGTGCTGGCGCAGACACGGGCGGTGCAGGTGCTGGCGACGCAAGCCAGCAAGGCGGGCCCGGTGTTGGCGCGGGAAGCAATCCGAACGCCACGGGTGGGCCTGCCAATCGGCTGCTTGACTCAGCAGGCCAGAGCGTCAACGTGCCCACCCGACTGGGCAGCGGACCAGGGGTTCGACCACCCGACGGCACCGAAGATCAGACGGGTAACGATCCGTCAACTGGCTCGCGCAGCGTTTCAGAGCTGGTCCAGACGCAGCAGACCAGCCAGGTCGCGCCCGAACAGAACCTGGTCCCCGGCGACCAGCGACCGATCGTGCGCGGGTACTTCCGATGAGCCTGAGCTCACCGAGCTTGTCAGGTCCTGACGCCGCGGTGCTCGATGGGGTGCGGGGAACGGTTGCGGCGCTCGAACGTGAGGTTGGACGAGTGATCGTCGGCCAGGAAGTGGTCATCCGCGGTGTCA
>DASYKL010000654.1:0-2687 GCA_035995405.1 Chloroflexota bacterium | reverse complement strand
GCGTGTCGCGCAGGTACACGGCGACTCGATTTTCGACGACTTCGCGTTGATCGTCAGCGCGTTGAAACAGCGGTTCGCGACAAGCATCGCATTGGCCATTGACCTGAGGCTGGGCAAAGTGGATGTGGTAGGTCGCCTGGCAGCGCTGGCACATCCACCGACCTGCGAGCCGATCGATCAAGATCGGCTGCGGCACATCCAGATAGAGGGCGGCGCGAACGGCTGTACCCAGGGTGGCCAGGCGATCGTCGAGTGCTTCAGCCTGGGTGTGCGTGCGGGGGAAGCCGTCCAACAGCACCCCTCGTGCGGCATCGACATGGTCAAGGCGCTCCACGATCATGTCGACGACGAGTGCGTCGGGTACCAGGTCGCCGCGGTCCATATATGTCTGCGCTGCCAGGCCGAGCGGTGTCGCCAGGCGTCGATGCTCGCGGAGCAAGTCGCCGCTGGCGACATGCGGCACGCCCAGCACGCTGGCCAGGAAACGGGCTTGCGTGCCCTTGCCGGCGCCAGGCGCGCCAAGCAGCAGAACGACATCGCGCTGGATCATAGGTCGGTCCGTTCAACGCCCCGCGCGCAAGCCAGCGACATACTCTGCGATGGGAATCGCCGGCAGTGTCGTGATGCGTACGCTGCCGCGCGAGGCTAGCTCGGCAGAGACGCGGGCGATGGTCACGTTGTCCGGCGCTTCCACGATATTGACAAAGTCGTACAGCCCGAGCACGGCAAATTGGCTGACCACGCGCACGCCCATGCGCGCCAACTCAGCGTTGACTTCGTGGATGCGCTCGGGTTCATGCATCAGCGTTTGCGCACCCTCGTCGGTGAGACTCGACAGCAGAATAAAGGTGGCCATGTGCTCCACACCTGAAACGGCCGCATTGTAGCTACCCTTTACAGGCAGCGAATGCGCGGATTGCTACAGCGCGTTACGAGTGCTTCTGTCGTCGTCGACGGCCAGACGGTCGGCCAGATCAGGCGCGGCTGGCTGATCCTGCTCGGCGTCGGCCACGGCGATACCGAAGCAACTGCTGACGCTCTCGCTGACAAGGCGGCCGGCTTGCGTTGCTTCGAGGATAGCGATGGCAAGACGAACCTGAGCGCCGCCGACGTGAATGCGCAGTTCCTGGTGGTTAGCCAGTTCACGCTGTATGCGGACACGAGTCGGGGTCGCCGGCCGGGCTTCACCAAGGCCGCGCCGGCGGCTCTTGCCACGGCGCTGGTGGACCGCTTTGCCGAAGCACTGCGCACACGCGGTTTCGACGTGGCTCAGGGCCAGTTTGGCGCGGACATGAAAGTAAACCTTGTCAACGACGGTCCGTTCACTATCTGGCTGGACACGGCCGCGTCGTAAACGCGCTCAGTTGATGTACAGCACGAGGCCGAGGCCTTCGGCGGCAAGACGCGCGACGAGGTTGCGCAGCTCGACGTAATTGGAGACGACGTACTCCTGGCCGATGCCATTCGTCTGCCAGTTGCCGGGGTAAATCACTTCCTGGTCGAGTCGCGCCAGGTCCACTCGTTGACCGACCTCCTCTGGCGTGATCGGTTGCAGCGCCGCTGCAATCGCCTGCACCTGACGGCTCGACAGCACCCGCGCCGGACCGTAGCCCACGTCGACCGTGCCGACGGCGGTGCCCTCATCGAGCAGGAAGTTGAGTGGCTCAGGCCCACCCAACCGTGAGCCGGTCAACGCGAAATGAATCGCATGCCACGCTTTGTGGAGCGACACGCGCTCGCGTTCAGCCGCGTCTGCCCCGTACAGGAAACGAGTCACGTCGGTCGGATTGGCCAGCAAACGCTCGATTTCCGTGTCCGAGGCGGGCCGCAGGTTGCCAATCATAGCCATCAAGCGATGCAGCTCACAGGGTGCTCAAAAATGCCAGCAACGCGCCGCGCTCTGTTGCTGACAACGCTCGAAAGCGCTGGACACCAGCATCGGCCTCCCCGCCGTGAGCCAGGATAGCCGCTTCGATGGATCGCGCGCGTCCGTCGTGCAGCAATCGCGACCGCTGACCCAGACCCACCAGCGGCGTCGTGCGCCAGTCCTTGCCCGCGGCTGAGCCTTGCGGCACGGCGTCGTCCAGGGCGCGCCCCATGTCATGCAGCAGCAAGTCCGAGTACAGCGTTTGGCCACCCAGGTCGGCGACGTGACACGCGTTGCAGCCGACCTGGTCAAAGACGGTCGGATCGCCGCGCTCGATGGTCGTGGACGGTGCTTTCAGCGAAGTGATGTAGGCGACCACGTCCGCAACTATGCTGCCATCGACTTCCGGACCGCCCGTTACTGGTCCGCACGTCCCGGCCGGCACGAAGTCCGTCGGGGCAATCGGCGTCGTCAAACCTAGCTCGTTGCGGAATGCCTCGCCGACAAATTGGCGCAGACTGACCGTGTCGCCTTTCCAGCCAAAGCGAGCCACACGGCCGTCGACCAGGTTCGGGTGGCCCTGGATACCGTCGGCCTTGGGAACGGCGCCGGCGAGGATGATGGCGTCTGCGATGGCATCGATTCGACCCGCCGTAAATAACATCGGCGCATTGCGTACTGACGTCACGTTGGCCCCAGCCGGCACGCCGGCTGAAAGCAAACAGTCCACCCCCAGCTCAGTGATCGAATGCGCTCGGCCAAACGGGCCACCGCGCTCCAGCATCGGGTCGAAGACGCCGCCAGAGGTGAAGCGGCCGAT
>DASYKL010000653.1:0-6770 GCA_035995405.1 Chloroflexota bacterium | reverse complement strand
TGGGGAAGAAAAGGGGCGGAGCCCCTTTAGATCCCCCTAGTCGATCTCACCCCGTTCGAATCCCGAGATGTTGATGTCGAGCGACCGCACGTCGGTGCCGTCAACATCCTCGGCAAATGTGACTTCTTCCTCTTCCTCGTTGAGGACTTCGACTGCCAAGCCGAGCGATTGGAGCTCTTTGACCAGAACCTTGAAGGACTCTGGTACGCCAGGCTGGAAGATGTCCTCGCCTTTGACGATGGCTTCGTACGTCTTGACGCGGCCGACGACGTCGTCGGATTTGACCGTCAAGATTTCCTGCAGCGTGTGCGCCGCGCCATACGCCTCGAGCGCCCACACTTCCATCTCGCCAAAGCGCTGACCGCCGAACTGTGCTTTACCACCCAGCGGCTGCTGCGTGATGAGCGAGTACGGACCCGTCGACCGAGCGTGGATCTTGTCCTCCACCAGGTGGACGAGCTTCAGCATGTAGATGTAGCCGACGGTGACTTCCTGATCGAACGGTTCGCCCGTTCGGCCGTCCCGCAGGCTGATCTTGCCGTTCTCAGGCAAGCCAGCGCGCCGCAGCTGATCGCGGATGTCGGCTTCGGTCGCGCCATCGAACACGGGCGTGGCGAACTTGACACCGATCTGGTCGGCTGCCCAACCAAGATGCGTCTCCAAAATCTGACCGACGTTCATACGGCTCGGCACACCGAGTGGATTCAGGATGATGTCGACCGCGCGGCCATCGGGCAGGAATGGCATGTCCTCTTGCGGCAGAATGCGCGAGACCACGCCTTTATTGCCGTGACGGCCCGCCATCTTGTCGCCTGCCGAGATCTTGCGCTTCTGGGCGATCGACACGCGAACCATCTTGTTGACACCCGCCGGCAGCTCGGCATCCGAGTCGCGCTCGAAAATCTGCACGTTGACGATCTTGCCGCGCTCGCCGTGCGGCACGCGCAAGCTGGTGTCTTTGACTTCGCGGGCTTTTTCACCAAAGATCGCCCGCAGCAGGCGCTCCTCGGCCGTCAGCTCGGTCTCGCCTTTGGGTGTGATCTTGCCAACGAGAATGTCGCCAGCTTTGACCTCGGCGCCTACCCGAATGATGCCATTCTCGTCGAGGTCTCTCAGAGAGTCCTCGCCGACGTTGGGGATATCACGCGTGATCTCTTCGGGACCCAGCTTGGTGTCGCGCGCTTCAACCTCGTGCTTCTCGATGTGAATCGAGGTGAACGTGTCGTTGTGAACCAGCTTTTCATTGAGCAGGATGGCGTCTTCGAAGTTGCCGCCCTCCCAGCTCATGAACGCCACCAGGACGTTCTGGCCAAGCGCGAGCTCGCCAGCATCGGTCGACGAGGAGTCGGCCAGAGGCTGGTCGTAGCGCACGCGCTGGCCGCGGACGACGATCGGCCGTTGGGTGAAGCACGTGCCCTGATTGGTCCGAATGAACTTTCTCAAACGCCGCGTGTGGAGCTGGCCATCTTCGCCGCGGACGACGATCTGCTCGCCAGTCACGCTTTCGATGACGCCGTCGACAGGTGACAGGACGACCTGACCCGAGTCGCGCGCGGTGCGCTCTTCCATACCCGTGCCAACGAGCGGCGCGGATGGTTTGAGCAGCGGCACGGCCTGGCGCTGCATGTTCGAGCCCATCAGCGCGCGGTTGGCGTCGTCGTGCTCGAGGAACGGGATCAACGCGCCTGCCACAGACATCGTCTGCTTCGGCGAGACATCCATGTAATCCACTTGCTCAGCACGAACAGTGAGAAAACGCTCACCGTGACGCGCCGAGACGAGCTCTTCTGGCAATGTCCCATCGTCGTTCACGTGCACGTTGGCCTGAGCGATGATGAAGCGATCTTCTTCGTCGGCGGTCAGGTGGCGAATCTCGGCGGTGACGTGGGGTCGCACGTCGATCCACTTGGCCGACAGCTTGGCAACTTTTTCGGCCAACTTCTGATCGATGACCGTGCCCTGCGCCGCGATGACGGTTTTTCCGTCCTCGGATTTCAGCTCACCGCGGACGATCTGGCCTACCAACTGGTCGGGCTTATTTTCGACCTGCCGCAGCACGCGCCGGTACGGCGTCTCGATGAAGCCGTACTCGTTAATGCGACCGTACGTCGCCAGCGAACCGATCAGGCCGATGTTCGGACCTTCAGGGGTCTCGATTGGACAGATGCGGCCGTAATGCGAGTGGTGCACGTCGCGCACTTCGAACCCAGCGCGATCTCGACTCAGACCACCAGGGCCAAGAGCCGACAGACGACGCTTGTGGGTCAGCTCGGCCAGAGGGTTGGTCTGGTCCATGAACTGGCTCAGCTGGCTGCCGCCGAAGAATTCGCGCATCGAGGCGACGACGGGTCGGATGTTCGTCAGCGACGAAGGCGTAGCCGTAGCGGGGTCCGTGATGGACATACGCTCTTTGACGACGCGCTCCATGCGCAGCAAACCAACGCGGAACTGGTTCTGGATCAGCTCGCCGACAGCTCGCACGCGGCGATTACCGAGGTGGTCGATATCGTCGGCGGTGCCTTTGCCATGGTTGATGCGGACCATCTCGCGCACGATCTCCACCAGGTCAAATGGCGTGAGGATGCGGGTCGTGATCGGCGTCTCGAGGCTGAGGCGTTTGTTGACCTTGTAGCGGCCGACTTTACCCAGGTCGTAGCGGCGGAAGTTGAAGAACAGGCTGTTCAACAAGCTGCGCGCGTTGTCGGCGTTGGGCGGATCGCCGGGCCGCAGGCGGCGATAAAACTCGAGCAGCGCCTCTTCGGCATTGCTGGCCGGGTCCTTGTCGAGGGTTGCCTGGACAAAGCGATGGTCGCTGCCTTCGTCGATACCATCGAATAGCGCCAGCACTTCTTCGTCTGTGCCCTTGGCGACAGCCGTGAACTCAGCCACGACGCGCGGGAGAGCGCGCAGCAACGTCGTCACCGGAATCTTGCGCTTGCGGTCGACCTTGACGCTCATCACGTCTCGAGAAGACGTTTCGAACTCGAGCCAGGCACCGCGCGACGGGATGAGCTTACCCATGCACAGCTCGCGGCCACTGGTCGGATCTTCCTCGACGGTGAAATAGACGCCCGGCGAGCGGACGAGCTGCGAGACGACGACACGCTCTGCACCGTTGATGATGAACGTGCCGTTTTCGGTCATGAGCGGGAAATCGCCCATGAAGATGTCTTGCTCTTTGATCTCGCCGGCGTTCTCGCCGGACTTGATCTTGAGCCGCATGCGGACCTTCAGTGGCGCTGCGTAGGTGGTGTCGTGCTCGCGGCAGTCGTCCTCGCTCATTTTGGGCGAGCCGAACGAGTAGCCTGGCTCGCCATCCGGGCCAGGCACGGCCAGCTCCAGGTCCATGTTGCGACTGGTGAAGTCCTGGATGGGCGAGATTTCGGCGAACAGCTCTTTGAGACCCTCGCGCAGAAACCAGTCGAATGAGTCACGCTGGACTTTGATCAAATTAGGAATGGGCGCGACCTCGTTGATTCGCGCAAACGAGTGCCGGGCGGCACCGTCTGCGAGAGCGAGGGCGACAGGACGAGCCTCTGCGAGCGCCATGGGCTTACTCACACCTCCGTAGTGCGCGGGGACAGCGGGACAAGAAAGGGGAAGACGGAACAGAACTTGCGGGTGATTAGCACGGGAGCGTCGCTCTGGATGGCGACGCAAATCGGTTCACAGGACGACGAGCGACGGGCGGAAACGGCTGTCTACTCAAAGTGGAACCACAAGTATAGGCGTGCTGCGCCGAACCGGTCCACAAAGCACAGTAGCCCCCACGGCCGTGAACCCCTCTGTTCACGCCGGGAGGGCAAACATCATGCAATTGAACTACGGATGGCGACGCACTTCTCGGGGCCCAGTATAGCGCGGTCCACGCGCTAGCGTACGACGGTCGGAGAAAGTGCTCCTGTCAGGAGCTTCTTCGGCGCGGTCGACCCGTCCAGGGTGGCGACCCAGATGTCCTGGGCGATGGTCGCTGGCGGGCCCTCATCTGGCAAGGCATACAGAACGTGGTTGTCGTCGAGCCACTCGGCCTGATCGTCGACGCTGTGGTTCTCGCCGGGGACCATCGTTTCGGCCATCGTCTGCAGGTCCAAAATGGCCAACCGCCAGGCGCGCGGACTCTCTGGATCGGGTCGCTTTTTGAAAACCAGCCGCGTCCCGTCAGGCGACAACGATGGACACTCGACGTTTTCACGCAGGACACGGGCCGTGCGCTGGGCCACGTCGCCTTGCAACAGGTAGGTCCGTCCACCCGAGGCGAGCGTGGCGTAAAAGCGGTTTGCGTCGCTGGCAAACGTCACGCCCCAGAAATTGAAATCGACAGCCCGAAACGGCTGCTCGTCTTTGAGGATGGTGAACTGCTCGAGGTCGGCAACGGTTTGCCCGCTGCGCGGGTCGACCAGCACGGTCTGCGTCGAAAAGCTGGCATCGGCGTAGGAGTGGCCCGCAACAAACCAGGTCATTGTTCCCAAGTCGCCTGTCGGCGCGACGCGAGCACGCGTTGGTGTGCCCGGCTGTTGCACGCTCGGACCGGGGACGAAGTGCGCATCAAACGTGCTCGCCGTCTGAGCCGCACCCATGCACAAGCCACCACTGGCCGCCATGGCAACCCGCTGACACATCAACGGCGCCAGGTACCGCTCGCCATCGAGCGCATCGAGTGGCACGACCGCGACCTGGCGATACGAGTCACCGCCTGGCGAATGTAAGAAGACCAGGTGCGGCTTGCTCAACACACGAGCTAAGACCGCTGGGTCGGCGGGCGTGTCGGCGGCCCGGGGTGGCGGAGACGCAACGAACATCGCCCGCGCCGCGATGTACGCGACCGCGAGCAACACGCACATGCCCAGCAGCGCGCCGAAGATCAGGCCGCGCCGGTCAGGCCGTGGTTGGGGTGGGGCTAGAGGTGGGGGTGGTTTGGGCACGGGTTCGCCATAGAGCAAGAAAGGTCAGCGCGATGGCCACGCTCAGGCCTCCCACAAAGACCGACACGGCCGACTCGGGTCCGCCGAAAGTCCACAGGGCGCCGAACACGAGCGACGCAGCCAGGCTGCCGAGTCCAGCCGCCGCGGTCAGCACGGCGAGACCAGTCGTTCGCACCTCGGCGGGCAGCATGCTGCTGGCGAACGCCATCAGCACACCGTCGGTCAGGGCGTAATAGCCGCCGAACAGCAGGATGCAGGCCACAAGCGCTGTCTCACCGAGGCCAAACGGCAGCAGCAGCACGGCGTAAACCGCCAGCAGCAGACCGTAGCCGGCGATGAAGACGCGGCCGCGGCCAAGGCGGTCGGCCAGGCGGCCGGCTGGGAGAGCCAGCAGGAAATAGACAAGCGACGTGGCGACGTACAGCAACGGGATAAAGCTGGCGGCGAACGTCAAGCGGTGCTGCAGCGTCAGATAGAGAAAGCCATCGCTGATCGTCGCCAGGCCCAGGCCGCCGGCGGCCAGCACCAGGTACTTGAAGCGCGGCGCGCGCAGCAGCACCTCGCCGATGTTCACGCGTGGCGCTTCGGTCGCTCGAACCGTTGGCGCGCGATTCTGAACGAACAAGACCAGCACGCCGAGGCCGACGAGCGCGACGCACAAGCTGAGGACGAAGATGACATCGAAGCCGTTCGGGATCAGCGTCAGCACACCGAAGGCCAGCAGCGGGCCGATCATGGCGCCACAGGTATCCAGCGCGCGGTGCACCGCAAACGAGATGCCGAGACTCTGTGGCGTGCTGCTGAGCGAGATCAGCGCATCGCGTGGGGCAGTCCGGATGCCCTTGCCAGTGCGATCGACAAACAGGCTGGCAGCCAGAATGCCGGGTCCACCCAGTCCACCGAACAGCAGACCGATCTTGGACAGAGCAGACAGCCCGTAGCCCAGCGCCGCTACTTCTTTGTAGCGCTGTGAGCGATCGGCCGCGACGCCGCCGACGAGTCGAATCAACGCCGCGCCGCCCTGGTACAGCCCATCGAGCGCGCCGAACTGCAGCGGGGTGAACTTGAGGATGAAGACCAGGTAGATCGGGAGAACGGTGCTGACCATTTCCGACGAGATGTCGGTGAAGAGGCTGGTCAGGCCCAGGTTGACGACGTTGCGGCTGACGGCGCCGCGCAGCCGCACGGCCTCCGTGGGCATCGAAATGGCCGGGAGGCCCTGTCGCAGCTGCGCGTACATCTGAGGGTGGATGATGCGCCGGCGCCGCCGCGAGCGCCAAAAGTAGCCGGTTGAGTTCTGGTTGAGCTGCTGCTTTAGGGCACGCGTTCGGTCGGCGGCGGCGTGACCTCATAGCCGTTGCCTCGCGGCGGCATCGGCACGCCGAGAAAGGCGGTGATGAGATCGATCGGCAGCGGGAAAACGATCGTGCTGTTCTTTTCGGCCGCGATCTCGGTCAGCGTCTGCAGATAGCGCAGCTGGAGGGTTGCTGGCTGACTGCCGATGATCTGGGCGGCGGCGGCCAGCTGCTGGCTGGCGCTGAACTCGCCTTCGGCGTGGATGACCTTGGCGCGCTTCTCGCGCTCGGCTTCGGCCTGGCGGGCCATGGCCCGCTGCATGGATTGCGGCAGCTCGAGGTCACGAACTTCGACACTGGTGACTTTGACACCCCAGGCCGACGTCTGGGTGTCGATGACCACCTGCAGCGACTGGTTGATCTTGTCTCGCTCGCTGAGCAGGTGATCGAGGTCGGACTGGCCGAGGATGCTTCTGAGGGTTGTCTGCGCAATGAGTGACGTGGCGCGGATGAAGTCCAGGGCTTTGACGACGGCGTCTTCGGGGTTGACGAC
>DASYKL010000652.1:0-8707 GCA_035995405.1 Chloroflexota bacterium | reverse complement strand
GCTTTCGCCAGTACCGGTAATTCACATGAGCCCTGTGCTGGCGCCTGCGCCCGCTGGGTCGCGCGACGCTGGCCGGTGCCATATCGGGTGTGGCTCCGATACCTTCGTGTTCCTCTTCATCTTCGATTTTGCCAGCTACTTCGAGCGTAAGAATCCCCTGGCTACGATCGACGCGTTCAACCGCGCCTTTTCGCCGCAAGATGACGTTCGCCTGGTGATCAAGTGCGTCAACGAGCAGCTGAATCCAGAAGCTTTCGCGCGAATGACAGGGCTGGCTGGTGAAACCAACGTGTCGATCTGGTCCGGCTATTGGACGACGCAGGAGATGCGCGATCTCATGCAGGCCTGCGACGCTTATGTATCGCTGCACCGTTCAGAAGGGTTAGGGCTGACCATGGCCGACGCGATGGCGCTGGGCAAGCCGGTCATTGCGACCGCCTGGTCGGGCAACACCGACTTCATGACCACGTCCAACAGCTTTCCCGTCCCGTTCGAGCTCGTTCAACTCGCGGAAGACGTAGGCCCGTATCGGGCCGGAGTGACCTGGGCAGAGCCATCCATCGGCGACGCCGCACGACTCATGCGCCTGTTGCTGGACGACCGCGATCTTGCCCGAGCCCGTGGGCAGCAAGCCAGGCACGATCTCGAAAACAAACATTCTGAGGAGCAGGTGGGCCAGGCAATGCAGCGCCGTCTCTTCCAAGTGAAGACCACATTGGCGGCTCGCCGAACAGAGAAGCGCGCGAAAGCAGCGGCGGCGTCCGCGACACCCGTCGCCTCTCCGGTCGTGCCGCCCATGAATTTGAACGACAGCAGCCATGGCAAACTCGGCGTCCTCCTCAAGCGCGGCGTAAACCTGCTGCTTCGATACCACGTCCACTATCAGGCCGAGATCAACAGCGCGGTCGCGGCGTTCATGCGCGACCTGCGCGCCGAGCAGGAGGCACAGCGCCAGCAGCTGGCTCGACTCAACGGGTATTTCACGACGCGGCCGTACATGGCCTACGACGCGTACGGAGCAAGTACCGATCTGACGCAGCCCATGGGCTTCGGGCTGGACGATGCCGAGAGCACGACTCACCAGACGCCACCCGAGTTTGCCGACCTTTTTCGCGGCCCAGAAGAATTCATTGCGGCCCGTCAGCGGGTTTACCTGCGCTTCTTCAAAGATGCTTCAGCCGTCGTTGACCTGGGCTCGGGCCGAGGCGAATTCCTCGATGTGCTATCTGAGCAGGGCATCGACGCCGTCGGCGTGGAGCTCGATAGTGCGCTCGTCGATCGCTGCGTGCGGCGCGGCCTGCGCGTCGAGAATGCTGATGCCTTCGACTATCTTCACAGCATTCCCGAAGCGTCTGTTGACGTCGTGTTTTCTGCGCAATTCGTCGAGCATGTGGACTCACAGCGACTTCCAGACCTGATCCAGCTCGCATTCAGCCGCCTGCGCCAGAACGGCTTGTTCATCGCTGAGACAGTCAACCCTGAAAGCTATCTGGCAATGAAGACGTTCCACATCGATCTCACTCATCAGCGACCGATTTTTCCCCAGGTCTTGCTGCACATGTGTCAGATAGCGAGATTCCGCAGTGCGCGGATCTTCTATCCAACCGCTGGCGGCTTTACCCAAACGGCGTATCGCGACGCTGGCGAGTACGCGATCATCGCCGTCAAATGAGCGCCCGACGCTTCCGGCACCCCTACACTTCCCCGGTGAATGGCGGTCATCACTCAAACGCCTGTGGCTGAGGCGACCCGCGGCACCGTGCCGCCGACTCGAGGCCAGGGCTTCCGCCCTCCTTCGTCGCCGTATGACCATGGCCTCGTCGCTTCGCTTCGCGAGCTGTGGCTCTTCCGCGAAGTCATGGAAGAACTGGTCAAGCGCGACCTCAAAGTGCGCTACAAGCGGTCGGTCCTGGGCATCTTCTGGACCATGCTGAACCCGTTGCTCATGATGGTCATCACCAGCATCGTGTTCTCCAACCTTTTCCGAGCGTCCATCACCAATTTCCCGATCTACGTGCTGTCTGGCTACCTGGTCTGGACGTTTTTCTCGCAGTCCACCATTGCCGCCAGCTCGAGCATCCTCGACAGCTCTGGTTTGACGCGCAAGGTGTACGTGCCACCCGCGCTGTTCCCGATTGCCTGCGTGGTCTCGGCAGTCGTCAACCTGACATTGACCATCGTGCCGCTGGCTCTACTGATGCTCGTCACTGGTGGAACCTTCAGCCTGGCGCTGCTGATCCTGCCCGTCTCGGTGTTGCTGCTCGCTGTCTTTTCAGGCGGACTGGGACTGATCCTGGCGTCCAGTGCCGTCTTTTTCCGCGACGCGGTCTACACCTACCAGGTCCTGTTAGTGGCCTGGATGTACCTGACGCCCCTGTTTTATCCAGAGACCATCATTCCCGCGCAGTGGCAGCTGGTCGTGTACCTGAACCCGGTGTACCACCTGGTCAAACTCTTCAGAGCGCCCATTTACGGTGGAGTGTTGCCCGATGCCGCGGACTTCGTCGTAGCGACGGTGTTTTCGTGCTTGGTCGGCGCTTTCGGCTGGTGGTTTTTCGAGGCCACGCGGAGGCGCTTTGTGGCGTATCTCTGAGATGAACGCTGCTGTCGATCCGATCATCGAGCTACACGCAATCGGCGTGCGCTATCGCTTACCCCGCGGCGGTGTGCGGAGCATCAAAGAGTATTTGTTGCAGGCGGTGCGTGGACAGCTCCGCTTTGACGACTTCTGGGCGCTAGACGACGTCAGCCTGGCCGTTGGTCCCGGCGAACGACTCGGTGTGATTGGGCGCAACGGCGCAGGAAAAAGCACACTCCTGCAGGTGATCGCCGGCGTGCTCACACCGACGACCGGAGCGGCTCGCGTGCATGGTCGGGTCGCGCCACTTCTGCAGCTCGGCGCGGGCTTCGATCCGGAGCTTTCGGGGCGAGAGAACGTCTTCTTGAATGGCACCCTGCTCGGAATGCGGCGTGCCCAGATCAAAGCGCGGTTCGACGCGATTGTCGATTTCGCCGAGCTCGAGGCCTTCATCGACGCACCCTTGCGCACGTATTCCACAGGTATGGCCGCCCGACTCGGGTTTGCAGTCGCGGCTGAGTGCCAACCGGACGTACTCCTGCTGGATGAAGTGCTGTCCGTCGGCGACGAAGCATTTCAAGAAAAATGCGTCAAGCGCCTGCGAGAGTTCACCGACTGTGGCACCACCATGGTCATCGTGACGCACAGTGCGGAGTTCGTGCTCGAAGAATGCACTCGTGCCGTGTGGATCCACGATAAACGCGTCGCTCACGACGGTGAGCCACAGATGGTGGTGGACGCCTATCACCGCTTCCTGCATGGTGTGGGCGAGCCCGCCGCAGCTGCCGTAAGTGCCGTAAGCGGAGCGGCGTAAAACGTGACGCCTGTTACGCGCGCATCGATCTCGATTGTCACGCCGACGTTGAACGCGGCGACGTATCTCGACCGCTGCTTGGCCAGCGTCCAGGAGCAGTCAGTCGGGCAGCTCGAGCACTTCGTCGTTGACGGTGGGTCGACCGACCGGACCGCGGAAATTGTGCAGCACGCACCAGGCGTGACCTGGCTGTCCCGACCTGGCTCGTCACAGACCCAGGCCATCAATGAGGGCTTGAGACGCGCCACCGGCGACATCGTCGCCTGGTTGAACGCGGACGATCTGTACGCACCGGATGCGCTGGCGTTTGTGCTCGATGGTTTCGCACGTGATCCGTCCCTGGATGTGCTGTACGGCGATTGTGAAGTGATCGGCGAGCACGATGAGCCGCTCTGGTCGGAGCGTCCTGGCCCGTACGACTTCCGACGTATGCTGCGACGTGGAAATTACATCGCCCAGCCAGCGGTGTTCTTGCGGCGCACTGTGTTTGATCAGCTCGGCTATCTCGATGACTCACTCGAGTACGCGATGGACTACGAATTCTGGTTACGCCTCAAAGGACGCCGATTCGTCTACGTGCCGCGTCAGCTGGCGTATTTTCGTTGGCACGCCGCATCGAAGTCGGCGCGCGGCCAACTGCAAGGCTGGCGCGAGTTTTTGCGAATCGTGAGCCGCCACGGCGGCGGCTGGACGCCGGAGATTGTGTGGGCCTGCGCCCGGACTCTCGTCACCGTCGGCCGCCTCCAGGTCATCCATTCGATCACTGGCTCGAAGCCGGTGCGACCATTAACGCGCGGTACTGCCTGAGCGGTCTCGAGTCGCGATTACTTCTTCGAAGGCTGCCAGATACCGCGCGGCCATCTCGCGAGCCGAGCCGAACGCAGCGACCCGTGCACGTCCGCGCTTGATAAGCTGTTCTGCCACCGCCGGGTCTGACTCCAGGCGGTTGATAGCTTGAGCAAGCGCCTCGGGGTCGTGGGGATCGAACAGCAGCGCCGCGTCACCGGCGACCTCCGGCAGACTGGTCGTCTCGCTGCACAACACTGGCCGATCGGATGCCATTGCCTCCAGGACCGGCAGTCCGAAACCCTCGTAGAGCGACGGGAAAATCACTGCCCGGCAACGCTGCATGAGGGCCGCGAACTCACGTTCGGCCAGGTAGCCAGGAAACGCGAACCGATCCATCGGCAGCAGCTCGCTGGCCCTGGCTTTCAGATCCTCGAGCGCTGGACCGGGCGCCCCGGTACAAACGAGCGCCAGGTCCGAGCCGGGGTGACGTTGGACGAAAAGCGCAAATGCTTCCAGCAACAGTCGGTGGTTCTTGTGTGGCCACGGGTTAGCCGGGTACAGCAGGTAGCGACGCGAATCCAGGCCCGCCGCACTGAGGACACGCTGCGCGAGCGCCGCCGCCTCCGGCTCCGCCGCGTTGGCATGCAGAACGGTCGAATGGATTGTCTGGACCGCGGCTGGCGACACTGAGCTGTTGGCCAGGACGGTCTGCCGCACAAACTCGGACACGGTGATCAGCCGGTCGGCGCGCGCACATGCGTCGGCGAAGTGGCGCAGACGATCGCGCTGTTGTTGCTCATCAAAAAATTCGGGATATGCCAGAAACTGCAGATCATGCACGATGGCGACCAGCGGCACGCGTGGATCGAAAAAGAAAGGCGCCGTGAATGGTGCAAACAGCAGATCGGCCACGAGGACGTTGGAAACAGCCTCGCGGCGCCTGCGCTTGACGATTGTCCACACATGGTCCTTCAGGCGCATGCGCACGCCGGCCGGCACCAAACCATCCACAACCAGGCGCGCCAGAGCCCGCGCCATGCCAAGCGCCCCTGTGTTGACGGTAACACCGGTGAGATCGACGTCGACGCGCTGCCGCTTCACATTCGGCGCGTCGAGATCAGCCAGCTCGTCGTGACTGGCGGCGGTAGTCAGCAGCGTAAATGCAGTGTCCGGAGCGAGGCTGCTGAAATGGTGGACCAAGGACCGGGCAACCAATTTTGCGCCGCCGTTATCACCGCCTGGCAGAACCGGCGTGAGGTCAATCGTCACGCGACGGAGACGACCAGCCATCAACTGAGCGGCAACGCGACCGGTCGGCGTAGCGCCGTCTTCACCAGACCGCTGCCGAGCGTTCGAAGCGTGCTGCGCACGAGCCACGGGGAGATCGAACCGTTGTGCTGCAGCGACAGTCGCCACGACACGACCGCGACTTGCAGCGCAAACGCTACCGGGCTCTTGAAGTGCTCGACGCCGCGCTCCCGCACCACGGCCTGCGTCTGCGTCAGCAGCCAACCGTCGGGCACATAGCCCGCATAGCGCTTGAGCACGACACTGAGCTCGTGGTGAATGCGCAAGCCGCCAGTCAGCGTCTTGGTGTCATCGTGTACACGCGACGATGCCAGCGTCACGGGAGCATACGCAAAGCGAGCACCACCGCGCGCCAGTCGCAGCCAGTATTCGTAATCCAGCGTGTAGTTGAGGTCCGCATCGAGCAAGCCGAACTTCTGGATCATGCGCCGCCGAAAGAACACCGCCGGCTGACACAGAAATGGTCGCTCCACCAGTTGACGGGGGTCCCACGACTGCGTGTAATAGCGTCCAACTACTCTGTCCTCGGCATCGATCAGGTGCGCGTCGCCGTACACCACGTCGACGTCTGGGTGACGAACGAAGTAGCCCATGACCGTGCTCAACGCGCCTGGCATGTAGGTGTCATCCGAGTTGAGCCAGCCGATGACCTCGCCGTTGGTCCGCTGGATGCCCTTGTTCACCGCGTCCGCCTGGCCGCCGTCCGTCTCGCGCACGACGCGCACGCGGCCCTCATACCGGTTGAGGACGCTCGCGGTGTCGTCACTGCTGCACGCGTCGCAGATGATGTATTCGAGGCCGGGATAGTCCTGCTCGACAACGCTGCGGATGGTCCGCTCGAGAAACCGACCTTGATTGAACGATGGCGTGATGATCGACAGGCGAATCATTGCGCGTGCATCACCCGTTCGATGAGTGCAATATACGATTGCGTCATCGTGGTTGCATCGCCGAACACGGACGCCCGCTCGCGTCCGTGTGCGACTCTTGCCGCCACCGTGGCCGGTTCGTCGAACAGGATCTTGATCGCGTCGCTGATCGAGTCTGTTGTGGTTGGATGAAAATACGTCGCCGCGTCACCCGCCACCTCAGGCAGACTGGCGACGTCGCTGCACAGCACCGGTTTGCCACGTGCCATCGCTTCGACGATCGGCAGGCCGAAGCCTTCGTATAACGACGGGTAGATCATGGCCACGCAGCCGTCCAGGAGCTGCTGTAGGCCTGCGGCGGGCAGGTATCCCGGAAAGACCACTGTACTCAGCCCCAGCAGCTCAGTCGCGCACGCGCGCACCTCTCCCAGGGCGTCGCTGGGCGCGCCAGTACACACCAACCTGAGGCCCAGACCCGGCCGCTCGTTGCGGAATTGACGCAGCGCCTCGAACAGTCGGCGGTGGTTCTTGTGCGGCCAGAAGTTTGCCGGGTACAGCAGATACGCGCTGCGCTGCAGACCCAGCGCGTCCACGGCGTCGGTCAGGTCAGGCGTCGTATCAGCGTGAAAATCCTGGAGCAGACCTAGATGAATCGTCACCACCCGTTCAGCCGCCGGAGCGAAACAGTCGAGCAGAGTCTGCCGCACAAAATCCGACAAGCAGGCAATCCCTTCCGCTCGCTCGCACACATCGCGCAAGTGCGCGTCGCGATTCAAACGCTGGTCGCGCGAAAAGAATTCCGGGTGGGCCACGTGCTGCAGGTCATATACCGTGGCTACCAGCGGCAGCCCTGGCCGCCAGAACTGCGACACCGTCAGCGGACAGAACAGCAAATCAGCCTGCAGGCTATCAATGAGCGCCGCGTGCTGACGGCCTCTCCGCAGCCGAAACACGGTATCTTTGAGTTGTACGCGGGCCGTCGCGGGCAACAGCGCCAGACTCTGTTGTGCCACCTGGCGCAGCAGGCTCGGGCGCGACTGCACGGCCGGGCTCGCCAGCGCCACGTCCGCCACGCACATCCGTCGAACGTTGGCGGAGTCGAGAGTGGCCAGTTCCACATGCGTTGCGTGTGATGTGAGCAGCACCAGGTCCCATTGCGGTGCCAGGCGGCCGATCTCACGTACCAGGCTGAGGGCAACGAGTCCCGCACCGCCGTTCTGCCCGCCGGACGCGAGCGGTGTCAGGTCAACGAGGATCCGCTTTCGCATGGGCTTCCCGCTCAGCCGGCCGTGACGGCTGGCGAATGCGCTCGCACGAGAGCCGTCAGCCGACTGGTCAGGTGGACCACTTCGGCAATCGCGACTGCGGCGAACACCGCGAAGATACCGTCGAGTGGGATGTGGAAGCGGTCTTTGGCATGGAAGAACAGATGAAAGAACGTCAACAGCAGCGGCAGCGCCAGTATCGGCCAGATCCAGCCTGTTGGCGCCCGCCACAGCACGAGCGCGACTCCGACTACCGCCAGCGCGAGCACGGCCTCGTAGTAGCGAAACGTCAACGCCTCCACGAATCGTGCGTGACCGGCAATCCACGTCGCCACCGCGCTCGGACCTTCCATCGGAGGGTTCAGCGCGCCCTCGTAAAACCCACTGGTATCGGTGTGATAGAGCCAGAACAACTTGGCCGGCAACATCGTCACCAGGTGTTCTGGATGGGCCCGCAGATACGTCAGGGCGTAGCGATAGCCTTCGCGGTTCTTGGTGAACTCGTCCCCCTGGAACATCGTTTGATATTCAGGGTCATCCATTGGCACAAAGGGCCAGAACGTGTCGTTGCCGTCGGCGTAGCGATGGTTCGTTTGCCAGAAGTTATAGCCGCCGTTCGTGGCGATCGTAATCACTTCGCCGAATTGCAGGTAATTGCGCACAGTCCAACTGCCGACGATCAGCAGTAACACCGCCATCACCGGTGCCAGCCGCACCACTGCCTGTCGCAGGGACTTGGTACTGATCCACCACCACAAGCTCAGACTCGCGACGAGGATAAGACTGACCGGTCTGACCAGGACCATCCACCCAATCAGTGCCCCGAGCACGATCCCTGACAACCAGACCTGCGAAGGGGTGTGTGCCGGTCGCTGGCCGTACCACATCACAGCAACGAAACCGGCTGCGGCTAGCAGGTCGGAGCTCAAGATGCCCGTGTGAAAGATCAGATTGGGCCACACGGCGATCAGCGCCGCACTCAATAACCCGACGGTTGGTCCGATGAGGCGCCTGGCCAGGAGGTACGTGAAGCCGGTCAGTGCTACCCCGATGACCACGTTACCCAGTTTGCCTGCCAGCTCTG
>DASYKL010000651.1:0-9232 GCA_035995405.1 Chloroflexota bacterium | reverse complement strand
GCCCGGATCCGCTGGGCGACGTGGCCCGTGTCAAGAACTGGGTCAGCTAAGCCGGCAGCCAGTCTTTGACGTCGCCGGCCATGATCACGTCGAGGATCTCGGCGCAGTCCTTGATCTGCGTGGTGGCGGCGTGGGGATCATCGGCGGCGCGGCGCATGCCCTGGCTGACGGCGGTCTGTAGTGTCTGAACGACTTCGCGCAGGTAGTCGTCCAGGGGCGCGGCGATTGGTGTGGCGGTCAGTGTCTCGGCCATGTGGTTCCGATCGCAGGTTGAATCAGAGGAATTTGCGGCCGGCGAACGCGTCGGGCACGCTCAGGCCCATACTCTCGATGAGCGGGTTGACTTCGGCGATGTACTGCGCCCGTGCTTCGGCATTGGTTCGTCGCTTCAAGCCCCAGTAGCGGTAGCGTTCCGCGCGCCGTGATTCTGAGCGGCCAAACATGTCGAGGCCGGTCAGGTACCAGGAGTCGACGGCTTTCTGGACGCGCTGTTTTGCTTCGCCGTCGCGGGCGGCCATTTCCGCGGTGCGGGTGGTCCCGAAATCGATGTGGCCGGCTTCTTCATCCATCACTCGAGAAGGGCCTTCGAGCAGGCGGGACAGGGGGGCGTAGGTGCAGCCGGCGAACTCTTCGAGCTGGTACTTTCCGACGCGGTCAATGAGAAAGCCGAAGACGGCGAAGTCTTCCCAGGTGGTGATCAGACCCCGAAAGGCTTCCAGGTAGCGGTCCTGGTTGGGCCGGCTGAGGATGGACGATGTATCGACGCCGATATCGCCCGCCAGGCGAGCAAATTTGCGGAAATGGTCGATTTCCTCAGCCGCGGTGCGGGCGACGACGAGCTGATCGATCTGCGTTGGGGCGGTCGGCAGCATGGCATCGACGTACAGATGCGGGCCGCCGATTTCACAGTCGGCTTGAATGGCCAGGACGCGACGCAACAGGTCGATGTACTCGGGGTCTTGGCTGGCCAGGTCGCGTTGCTCGACAAGATCGGAAAACACGTCGCGGCGAACTCCTCTGTAAGGACAAGCCTAACCCGCCCGGCGGGCTACGAGCGACCTATCGGCAGGAATGCGTGCCCGGTCGCCCGTCGCGTCTGCTGACACACTGGGTAGGCTTAGACATGGTGGCGGCGGGTTGAGCGTTCGGGTTACGTGGCGCGGCGAGGAGCGGGCCGCCTGGCGGGCCCTGGTGGCAGTCGTCGTGACGATCATCCTTGCGGCGGGTAGTCGGACCTCTCTGGCGGCGTTCCTCAAGCCGATCGAAGCGGACCTCGGCCTCGATCGAGCCGTGCTGTCAAACGCTGGCGCGTTGACCGTGCTCACCTACGGATTGGCGCAGCCACTGGTCGGCGGCCTGGCTGGTCGTTTTGGCCCAAGAAACGTGATGCTCGGCGGTATCGCGCTGACTGCCGCCGGCGGGTTCGGTGTCGCCAACGCTACACAGCCGTGGCAGCTGTACGTGTGGGCCGGCATCATCCCGGGCCTCGGGTTCGCCGGCGCCAGCAGCATCCCGGCGACCGTCCTTCTCGCCGGCTGGTTCAGCAGTCGGCTCGGTCTGGCAACCGGCATCATGAGCGCCGCGATCCCGGCCGGCCAGAGCCTGTTCGTGCCGCTGGCGACGACGCTTGTCGTCGGCCTTGGCTGGCGCCAGACCTATATCGCCCTGGGCGTCATGGTGGCGTGTATCGCCGTCCCTATCCTGGTCTGGCTGGCGCGCGATCCGCCTGCCCTGCACAGCGGCACGAGCAGCACCCACAGCCAGGTACGCCCGAAGGCAGGTCTGGATATCTGGCTCATCGGTGTCGGCTACTTCGCCTGCGGCTTCGCCGACCAGTTCGTCTTGCTCCACCTGATTGCCCTGGCCGCCGATCGCGGCCTCGACCCGCTGCTGGCCGCCGGCGTGCTGAGCCTGGTGCTGCTGATCGGCATCATCGGCAGCGTCGCGTCGGGTCCGCTGGCCGACCGCGTGCCAGCGAGGTACCTCCTGGCAGGTCTGTACGTCACGCGCGCGGTTTCGTTTCCCTTGCTGCTGCTTGCCGGCCCGGGCGGTGGCCTGGCAGCGCTCGCCCTCTTCGCCTTGCTGTTTGGCCCGACATACATCGCCAACCAGGCTCCCGGCGCCCGCCTGGTGCGCGATCGCTACGGCGTCCGCGCCGTCGGACCGCTCATGGGCACCGTCGGTCTGGCCCATCAAGTCGGTGGCGCGCTCGGTGTCGGTTTGGGCGGTCTCAGCGTCAGCCAATTCGGTGGTTACGACCTCGCCATCATCGTCGTCGCCGCCGTCGCGCTGCTCGGCGGCGTGTCGCAATTGTGGATTCCCAAATGCGAGTACTTGCCGGCACGCTAACGGAGGCGCGATGATCGCCGCGGCATGCCCGAGCTTCCCGATCTGACCGTCTACCTGGATTTCCTCCAGGCGACTATCGTCGGCCAGACCCTGGAGAAGATCCGGGTCGCCAGTCCGTTTGTTGTGCGCACGGCCGATCCGCCGCTCAAGGCGGCCGACGGGAAGCGTGTTCTTGGCCTGCGCCGCTCAGGCAAGCGGCTCATCTTCGCGCTCGAAGAAGACCTCTTTCTGACGATTCACTTGATGATCGCTGGCCGTTTTCGTTGGAAAGAGCGCGGCGCGGCTATCACCGGCAAGATCGGCCTGGCCGCATTCGACTTTTCCAACGGCACGCTCTTGCTCACCGAGGCGTCGCAGAAGAAGCGAGCGGCCATTCATCTGCTCAAGGGTGAAGCGTCGCTGGCCGACTTCGACCGCGGCGGGCTCGAGCCACTCGATGCGTCCCTGGAGGAGTTCCGCGCCAGGCTGCTGTTGGGCAACCACACGGTCAAGCGCGCGCTGACCGATCCGGACCTCTTCTCGGGCATCGGCAACGCGTACTCCGACGAGATCTTGCATCGAGCGAAAATGTCTCCCGTCAAGCTGACCCATTCATTGTCACAGGGCGATGTCGAGGTGCTCTATGGCGCGACGCGGACCGTCCTCGAGGAATGGATCCAGCGATTGCGCGACGAGGCGAAAGGCGGCTTTCCGGAAAAAGTGACGGCGTTCCGCAAGGACATGGCCGTGCACGGCAAGTACAACGAGCCGTGCCCGGTATGCGGCACGCCGGTGCAGCGGATCGTGCACGCCGAAAACGAATCGAATTACTGCCCGACGTGCCAGACCGGCGGCAAACTGCTGGCCGACAGGGCGCTGTCGCGGCTGCTGAAACAGGATTGGCCGCGCACCATCGAGGAGCTGGAAGCACGCCGACCACGGTCAGCTGCCGTGGTGCCGACGAAAAGTCGAGGCGGCCGCTGATCCGGAAACGTGATATTCGGCACGTCCTCAGCTGGCGGCAACGGTGTCAAGATGGCAGAGAGCCTCCTGCCGAGTCTGTTGCGTGTTGCCTCCTCTGCGCGTCATGCTCTACAGCCCCTACGTCGACGTGCGCACTACAGTGGACCAGCTGCTCAGTTTGAACGAGCTTGGCCAGGTACTGATCTATCCGACGTTTGTCGATCTGTACGCGGCTGCGTTCGATGGCCAGGGCGAGCTGGCGATTGTGGACTCGCTGGGGACCCCGGCTGGGCTGGACTCGTCGGAGCGCGAAGCGTTGGTAGCTTTGCGGCAGCTGGTACCGACGATTTATATGACCGCCCGCGATTGGGCCGCGCCGAACGACCTGCAGGTCTCTGCGCTGCTGCGCAAACCGTTCGAGCTGGACGAGCTCGTGGCCGCGATAGAGCACGCCGCGGGCGAGTCCGAGCCAACTGACGCCGACGACCTGAGCCCGCCAAGCGCCACGCTGCGCTAAGTGTGTTGATTTCCGTCACGGACGGAACCTCATCCCACGACTCCTGGAGTGGCAAGTAAGCTCGATCTGGTGATGCTCGCCTGGGGTGACCACGCATCGCGGGCCTTTTCTTGAGGCGCGGGCGGGCGATTGCACCCGGCGTCCGAATCACCGTTCGCGGTCGCAGTATCAAGTTGCGGCGGCTGCGCCACGCGCCGCGTGGTCTGTGGTGGTGGCTGGCCATCCTCGGGCCGGGTGTGGTCGCCTCAGTGGCGGGTGATGACGCCGGCGGCATCGCCACCAATAGCCAGATCGGTGCGGCCTACGGCTACGACATGCTGTGGCTGTTGCTGCTGCTCACGGTGGCGCTTGGAATCGTCCAGGAAATGGCGGCGCGGCTTGGCGCGGCCACCGGGTCGGGCTTGCTGGATCTGATTCGCGAACGATTTGGGATTGGCTGGGCGCTGCTAGCGGTGACCACATTGCTTATCGCCAACGGCGGCGTGACCGTCACCGAGTTCGCCGGCGCCGGTGCGGCCGCCGAGCTATTTGGCATCAGTCGCTACATCGCTGTGCCGGCCTGTGCGCTGCTGGTCTGGCTAGTCGTGCTGTATGGCAGCTACGCCTCGGCAGAGCGTGTCCTGCTGGTGTTAACGCTGGCATTTCTGGCGTATCCGATCGCCGCCATCATGGCACACCCGGATTGGGGCCAGGTCGTGCAGCACACCGTCGTGCCAACGATTCACCTGGAGCCGGGGTTCATGTTGCTGGCGGTCGCCATGGTTGGTACGACCATCACGCCATACCAGCAGTTGTTCCAGCAGAGCGCGGTCGTCGAAAAGGGCGTCGCCATCAAGGACTACGCCGGTGAGCGCGCGGATGCGTTCACCGGTGCGATCGTCGGCAACCTGATCTGGGCGTTCATCATCATCGCCACCGCGGCCACGCTGCACACCGCCGGTCAAACGGATGTTGGCAGCGCCAGCGACGCCGCGCGCGCCCTCGAGCCGCTTGCTGGACCTGCCGCGGCGGCACTGTTCGGTGTGGGTTTGCTTGGCGCGTCGTTGCTAGCGGCAGCCGTCGTACCTTTGGCCACCGCGTATGCGGTGAGCGAGGCGTTCGGCTTCCGCAAGGGGGTCGGTCTGGATTTTCGACGAGCGCCGATCTTTTACGGCCTCTTCACCGTGCTGGTGGCGCTGAGCGCGGCAATTGCCCTGTGGCCGAGTATTCCGCTGTTCGGCTTGCTGGTCAGCATCCAGGTCCTGAACGGTGTGCTGTTGCCGGTGATCCTGGTCTTCATGCTGCTGCTCGCCGCTGACCGGCGCCTGATGGGCACTCTGGTAAACAAGCCGCTGCACGCCGTGCTCGGCTGGGGCACTCTGGTGCTCGTTGTGGCGGCGATTGTGTTGCTGGTGGTGTTCTCGATTGCCGCCTAGCGGCTCATCGTGGATGCACCGAGCGGCTCTTTGGCCTGGGTCACGCCGATCATGCTGTCCCGGGAGACAAGAGCCGCGAGCTCCTCTTCGGTCAGGCCACCAGTGCCTGGCGGACGCATCGGCAGGACCAGATAGCGCATATCGGCCGAGCTGTCATACACCCGCACGTCCACATCTTCCGGCAGCTGAGTGCCAAATTCAGCCATGACCGCGCGCGGCTCCACGACTGCTCGCGAACGGTAGGCGAAGCTCTTGTACCAGTCCGGTGGCCGACCAAGAATTGGCCGCGGATAACACGAGCACAATGTGCACACGATCAGATTGTGGACTGCTGGCGTGTTCTCGACGACAACGAATTCGGTCAGGCTGGTGGCGTCAATGCCCAACACAGCGCAGGCTGCTTTGGGATTACTCAGCAGGAGCTGTTTGAAATCCGGATCGATCCAGGCACGAGCGACGAGCCGCGCGCCGTTGGCCGGCGTGCGGGCCTCCATGTAGTCCACCTGACGCTGGATGTCGTCGGCCGTGACAATACCTTTTTCAATCAGCAGATCACGGATTGCGTAAATCCGTTTGCCGTACGGCGGCAGTTTGTTGCGTTCGGCCGCTTCGGGATCGTGCTGCGTGACGTCGTGCGGATGGCCGTGGCCGTGGTCGTGATCGTGATTATTGCTCATGGGCTGGCTCCAACCAGGGTTCGTAGATGTCGACATACAGCTTGTCGCGCGGCGACTCCGCGTACCGTTGTTGCCACAGGTCCATCTGCCGAAATCCAACCAGGTAGAGCGGCTGACGCGGCAGACCGTCACCGCCGTATGCCAGCTGCTCCGGATTGCGGAATTCGCCATGCAGGCGCTCGATCCAGCCGAGCTTCCCGCGGACATACGCCGGCGTGCGCATGTGGCCTGCTCGCTCCTCCGCTTTGACGCGCACCCGGTCACCTGGTTTGAATGAGCTCACGAGACGCCCCACGTGCCCTCGAGCTGCGTCGTGCGGGCGTCAACTTCCTCCTTCGTGAGTAAGCCTTTTTCACCCAGCAGATGTTCTGTGCCGTACACCCAGCGCTCGTAATACGTCAGCGATAGGTACTCCTCAGTAGGCATGTCTTCCATTGCTCGCCGACTTTCGTCGGTGGTGCGGATGCCTTTGGCGCCGAGCGCCTGGGCGACCGCGTCAGCCATGATCTCCCAGTCGGCGAGGACGTGCTCTTCGGTCTTGAGCGGTTCGTCAGTGGGCCGGCCGCCCATGTCATGTGTTCTGGCCATGCGACCCTCCAGTGCCGTTCAGGCTACAGGCTACTTCACGTTTAGCGCGACGCTTCTGGGCCCAGCCGCAGCCCGAAGATGCGGGCCACAATCGCCACACCGACAGTCATCAACAAGATGAATACGCCGATGACTGACGCTGCCTCGAAGTTGTTGTCGGACAGCAGGTTCAGCTGCAGGATCGATAACGGCTGGTTGTTATGCGTGGAGAGCAGCGCGACGTGACTCGTTGCACGTGCCGCGGCGGAAAAGGCGAGCACGCCAACCACGGCGAGCGACGGCGCCAACAATGGCACGACGATGTGGCGCAGCGTGTGCCACCAGTTCCCGCCACTCGTCGCCGAGGCTTCCTCCAGCTCCGCACCGAGTTGCCGAAGATTCGTCTTGATGACTTGCGTCGTGAGCGTGATGCTGCCGAGGGCGGCGACCAGGATCAGGATGAACGTCGTGCCATAGATCGGTCGTAGAAACGGCGTGCCTAGAAACAGATAGAGGTAGCCCAAGCCCATGACGATGCCGGGCAACGTCGACGGCAGCCACACCAGAAAGTCCAGCGCCGAGCGAGCATAAAAGCGCGTCCGCACGATGAGGTAGGCGATCAGGCCGAAGCTGAGCATGGCCAGCAGGGCGGTGCCACCGGCAATGATGACGGAGTTGAGCAGCGCGTTGACAAAATTCGCATCATGCAGGACGGTCTGCCAGCTCTTGAGCGTCCAGACATCGCGCACGTTGAACATGCCGAACACGTTCATGAAGGTGCCCAGGACCACCAGGGTGACCGGGAGGACGGTCATGATCAGCACGGCGCCGCCGATAAGCCCGAACACCGGCCAACGCCAGGCGCCCAGCCGCTGCGGCACGTTTTTGAATTTGCTGGTGACCGTCGCCACGCTATGACGGGCGCTGTACCACTGCTGCCAGATGATGGCCGGCAGCAAGACCACCAGGATCAGCATGCCGAGCACCGTTGCCTGGCCATACTGCGGCGGGGCTGAGGTGGCCTGACGGTAGATGAGCGTGCTGTAGACGTCGATGTTGGCTTCGTAACCCAGGACGAGCTCGATCTCGAATGCTTCGAAAGAGCGGATCGTGCCGAGGAGCAGGACGACCAGGATGGTCGGGGTGATGATGGGCAGGACGACGCGGCGCAGCGTTGAAAAGGTGCTCGCGCCGGCCGCGCGCGACGCTTCTTCTAACGTCGCATCCAGGTTTCTGAACGCTGGGGTCAGCAGCATCACTTTCAGCGGGATTGTGCCCGTGACCAGGTGGACCCAGACAATGCCCCAGTAGCTGAAGATGTTGAACGGCCCTTTGACGCCGAACAGCGTTTGCCAGAGCTGGTTAGCGAGACCGTTGTAGTTGTCGAAGACCATGATCCAGCCAAGGGTCACGGTGAGCGTCGGCAGGAAGACGGCGATCCAGAAGCCGAACTCCAGCCAGTTGCGGCCAGGCAGGTCGGTCCGCGCCAGGAACCAGGCAATGAGGACGCCGATGACAATGGCGATCCCTTGCCGGGCGGCCGACAGGGTGATCGTGTTTTTCAGCGTCTCCAGAACTTTCGGGTTGCTGAGCGCGGCGGTCCAGTTCTCCAGCCCGAAATGCGTTTGGGTCCCGAACTGACCGACCTGAAAGCTGTTCAGGAACAGGATCAGGATCGGGTAGACGACGAGTAGCCCGATGAGCAGAAGGAAAATCGTGCCGATAACGGTGATAACCCCGAGGTGTACCCGTCGCGGCCGAGGTTCCGCCGGCGCCGAAACGGATGGCCGCGCCGCCGCCTCAACGCTCATCAGCGACCCCGCTCGACTGTCACGTTGCGCCGAATGGCTTACTTGCTCTTTGTGATCGCCAGGGTGCGATCCAACGTATCTTGGCCGCTAGCGGTACCTTGGATCGCCGCGTACTTCTCCATGTGCTGGTAGTCCGGCGTCGAATCGGGATGAAACACCTGCACATCCAGTCGCCGCGAGCTCGCATCTACCGACGAGTTCTGCGCCCACGCGCTCTGGCCTTCTTTGCTCAGTGCCCAGTTCAAATAGACCTTCGCCGCATTGGGATGCGGCGCTTGCGTCAGCACGCTGATCCCGGACGCCAGTGAGTAGTTCCCGAAGCCGCGGTCGCGCTCGACTTTAGCTCCCACCCCCTGCTTCTGGAGCTCCAGCAATTGCGTGGCATCCACGCCGAAGCCAATCGGATAGCGGCCCTGCGCGACGAACTCTGTCAGCTGGCGACTCGTCGCCACGTACTTCGCATCATTCTCAATGAGCAGCTTCTTGAGAAAGTCGTCGCCCTTGATCCCGATCAGTCCGGCCAGGCTCATGCTGCCGCCGTTCGACACGGTCGGGTCATAGACAGCGATCTTGCCCCTGTACTTCGGATCGAGCAGGTCGTCCGCCTTGGACAAGCCCTCGGGTATCTGCTCCTTGTTGACGTACACGCCGCCGACATCAGAGAACTCGGTGATCAGCGTGACCGGATTCTTCGGATCGGTAAATAGCCCTAGCCCACCGGCCCATTTCGCATCGTCGCGGACGTCCGCGGGCAACGCGTCGAGAAACGGCTTTATCGGCTGGAGCCCATTGGCCGGCGTCATCACCGTGTAGATGTTGGAGACGGGTCCCTGGTGAATGTCCCACAGGTACTGCCCGTTCTGCTGCTCGACGATGACGCGGGCCGTGAAGTCACTGGCTTTGATGGTGGTCGCTTCGATGGTCAGCTCCGGCAGCGCCTTCTTCACTTCCTCG
>DASYKL010000650.1:0-5309 GCA_035995405.1 Chloroflexota bacterium | reverse complement strand
GATTGCGGGTCCACCAGGGCGCCACCACGATGAAGAAGACTGCGCCGACCAGCAGGAGGTGGGTTAATAGTCTCCGAGGGTTGTGGGCGCTTCGTTGCCAGGCGCGGACGATGACAATTAATCCAAGCGCCACGACGCTGGGAATCAGAACGAGCTTCATGGCTGTCATCAATCCGAGGGCGAGTCCAAGGAGCGCCAGCCGCGGGAAGGTCCACGCCGGACGGGGTGCGGCGGCCAGGCTCACCGTCGTCATCAGGAGGGCGGCGGCCGCGACATCATTCAACTGCTGCTGTATCTGGCCCACGACCAGCGGAGCAAGGAGGAACAGACTACCCGCCAGGATCGCGGCAGCGGTGCGCAGACCCAGTCGTCGGGCAAACGCAGCGACGGCGAATGCACCCGCGATCGCGAACGGCAACTGACCCAGGTTGGCGAGCCGTTCGCCTCCGACAAGGCGCAAGCTGCCAAAGAAGAGCTCCGCGGTGCCAGGATGCGCCCAGGCCGCATAATCCGGTGCGCGGCCGAGAAACGAGCTGAGATCGCCATCTCGCCAGAAAAATACGGCCACCGGGGCGTGATAACTCAAGGGATCCCAACCCGTCGGCGGATGCAGCGCGCCAACAAGCGCGGAGCTCAGCAGGAGGCCACACGCTAGCAACAAGGTCAGACGGACAATGGGACTTCGCGGTATGTGCGGATTTCGCAAGTGAGGTCGCCATCCCCGGCGGCATGCGGCGATGACGACGAGCGTAGCCGGCAAGGCGCTAAGCAGCGGTCCCAGTGGTGGCCGCAGAAGAGGCACTCCCACGAGTGCCGCAAGGCCGCCGATGATGCTGGCTGGGACGCTGAGTAAGGCGAGCGCCGTCAAGCTGAACACCAGCGGGCGCTCGTAGTCGACGCCGTCGAAGATTGCCGCGATCGACCAGGCGCCAAGCACGACAAGGACGAGGAGTGCCAGCGCTGAGAGACTGTTCAATACGTCGAGCGGCGGCACCCAACTCTGGCAGAAATAGCACGCCCCTGTCGTGCGGCCCAGGACAGAAGCAGCCAGACGACGTGCCGGTGAGTGGATGATGACATACGCCGCCAGCAACCCCACGGCAAGTGGGATGCCGAGTGAGCGCAGCCTGGCGCCGAGTGACGGTGACGATGCGTGGCGGCGCACTATTGTGCGGTCAGGTCGAAGACGTCTGTGATTGGGCTGACGTCCGCGGCATGGCCAAGCGGCGGCAAACCCCACGCGTCTTCAATCGTGCGCAGCAGACTGTAATGCGAGACGACGGCATCTGACCTGAAGCCCGTCCTGGCAAGAGGCGATATGATGAGCGTAGCGACCTGACCCCCGTGTGCAATTCCATTGCAGCAGCTGGCGTTGGTACTGCCTTCGTCCCACGTGATCACAAGTAATCCGCCAGTTTGGAACTCGGGCGACGACAGAATTGACGGTACCAGTTGGGCGAGCCACTGGTCCTCAGCCTGCCAACTGCAGTCATGGCCGTCGCTGCACAGGTCCGGGATGATCATCGAGAAGTCCGGGACTTGATGTTGGGCCAGGTCGGCAGCGAACTGACTGAATGGAACGATACCGTTTGCGCACCGCTCCGGTTGAGTACGGATCGAGTCGAAATAGATGAACGGATTGTGTGTTTGGGCGTAGCGATCCGCGGCGCCAACGAAGCATGGACCAGGCATACTCTCGGCGTAAGCCCGCCAGGTGCGCCCGCTGGCCTCGATCTGATCGGCCAGATTGGGTTGGTTCAGAAAGCAATCCGCGCAGTCCGACGTGATGCCAAATGTGTCGCCCGACACCATGGCCACGTAGTTTGGCAGGCTTGGATGTGAGATGGCGAAATACTGCGTTGCGAGACTGTACTGAGGCGCGGCTCGAGTCACATAACGCTCACTGTTTTCGAGTACGCGGTAAGCTTCCGCGTTTTCTTCGACGATCAGAAAGATGTGCGAGAACGGTGGCACGGTTGTACTTTGCCCGCGTACAACAGTCGGCCATGCGGTTAGCAGCGCGCTGCCGCACAGGGCGGTCAACAGCGCCAGGGTGCGGCGCAAATACGGGCGGCCTGTCCTCTGCATGATCCCATCCAGGGTACTCCGAAAACCGCCGCCGAGCGGGCCAGCGTCGTCGCGCCTGCGCGTGGTGTTCTACATGCACACGTCGCAGTTTGCTCTGTCGATGTCCCTACTACGTGAGTTGAGCAGGTTGACCGAGGTGCACGTCCTGCTGGAGGTTTCGCCACACGCCTGGGAGCTTGAGTCGTTCGAGCTCAAGCAGCAGGACTTGCCATCGGGCATTGTTCCTGCTGAGTCCATCCTGGCGAACTTCTTTCCGTCAGGCGTACAGGCGTACTGGCATGGTCTGGCGAGTTTCAATCTCGTGGTACACCATTCGCAGCAGAGCCTGCGACCTTCCGCCTGGCGGGTGAGCCACGCCGCCGCGGCGTTCATCCGTCGCGTCAATCCGCACGTCATCCATTTCGATGAAGGCTCGCGGCGGATGTTGCTCAACCTGATAGAGCTCGGCACGGCGCCGATGGTCCTGACGATTCATGATCCGGAAAACCACAGCGGTGAGCGACACTGGCGGTCAGAGCTCGATCGATATTTCTTCCTCAAGCGTGCATCACGAGTACTGCTTTACAACCGTGCGTTGCAGCCGGAGTTCGCGCGACATTACTCACTCCGCGGGGGGCATGTACGGACGACGCAGCTTGGTGTCCACCATGTATTCCGCGAGTGGGCGGTTGGTCCAATTCCTCGTGGCGGGCGAACGGTGCTGTTTTATGGTCGACTGTCGCAATACAAGGGGCTGGAGGTGCTTTACGCCGCCGCACCACTGGTCGCCCAGCGAGTGCCGAATGTTCGATTCGTGGTCGCCGGTCGAGCGGCACCCAATTACCGGCCGCCGTCTCCACCCCGACTCACGAACGGTGGCTCTATAGACGTCATCGATCAGTACATCGGTAATACGCACCTCGCCAACCTGCTGGCCGGGGCTCACGTCGTCGTGTGCCCCTACCTCGATGCCACGCAAAGCGGCGTGGTGCTGACGGCATTCGCGTTTGAGAAACCGGTCGTGGCGACGAGAGTCGGTGGGCTGCCGGAATATATCGACGAGGGCCAAACCGGATTGCTCGTTCCGCCCTACGACGCCGAGGCACTAGCAGCGGCGCTCGAACGAATACTGACTGACGACGAGCTCGGTGATACATTGCGGAGCGGCATCGCTGGCCTGGCGCGAGCGGGACGACTCACGTGGGCTGCCGCGGCTCGTGACACTCAGGCTATTTACGAAGAGCTTGCGCTAGGCAGGCGGTGACGCATGGCCTGAATGGCTGACACGGGCCCTAGCAGTTTGACGATGAGGCCGCGTAGGGACGCGCGGCCGTCATCGCGCCGCATGAGATAGCGGTCAGTTGTGGCGACTCGATTCCAGCCGTGCACGGTGGTAAAGCCGACTTGAAACCCCGCGCTGCGCAAGGCTTGCACGGTCTGTGCGTTGACGTTGCCGTTTGGGTAAGCGAACAGTGGAGCGCACGTTCCAAGCTCCCGTACGAGATCGTCGCGGCAGCCCTGAACTTCTTGTGTAAGTGCGGCTCCGCTAATCTGGTCGAGCAGTTGATGCGTCTGGCTGTGTGCCGCGATCGTCGCGCCGTCTGATTGAAGCTGACGCAGCTCGGACCACGATAAGACCGCTTTTGTCGCCTGCGGTTGCACACCGAGCCGTTCGGCGAGCTCGGTCAGAGCGGAGTCCCGCGCAGCGGGCTGCAGCGCCTTGAGCTGGGCTATGACGTTGCTGAAGGTCTCCGCCCGACCACTGCCGGACAGCACCTGCCACAAGGCGTCCCACCAGAAGACTCGATCGGGTTGCTCAGCGAAAGCAGTCGGTACGAAGAGAACGGCTGGCACGTGATAAAACTTGAGCAACGGCCAAGCCAACTCACCAAAGTCGCGGTACGCGTCGTCGAACGTGATCAACACCGCCCCCCGCGGCAGGCGTGACCTTCCCTGAAGCGAATCGAGAAGCTGGGCGGCGCTGATCGGATGATACGAGCCTGTCAGATACTGCAGGTGCCGTTCAAAGGCCGCAGCCGTCGCTGACACAAGATCCGGCGCCAGATCCAGGCGTGGCGCCGCGGGGTCTTCGAGCCTGTGGTAGGACAAAATGCGCAGCGTTGAGCCACCCAGGGTAGTGGTCCTCATCGTTTCAGATACCCGCCCGCCAGCCGCAACGCGTCGACACCCGCGGTCTGCAAAAGCTGCCGCTCGACAGCCGATGCGCCAAGATTGAAGTAGCTGAGTACGTAAACCAGACCGCCGACGCTGATGACGAACAGCAGTGTTGCCGCATTCGTCGGGTGCACGAACAACAGCGTGACGTAGAGCGTCGCAGCCATCAGTCCGGCGGGAACAAATGTAGGAAGCACGACGTCCTTCGCAACAGTCTTTGCTGAGACATGCAAGACCCACATGGTGTAGGGCAGCACGAAACCAAGTGACTCGGCAAGTGTGGGAATGAGTGTGCCAACCGCCACACCCATCAAGCCGAACTGACCAATCAACGCCAGAGATAGTCCCAGATTGGCGATGCCAGAGCACAAGGACGAGATCGCGAGCGGTCGATGGCGAGCCATGCCTTTGAGAATGGATGCCGCGGGGCCCTGACTCGTGCTCGCGAGCGCCGCCAGCGCCAGAACCCACAGCACTGGCTCATATTCGGCGTACAGGGGACCAACCCAGATGCCCAGGATTGTGCCCCCCAGGACAAACAGCGTGCAGGTCATGGGTAACAAAAGCGCCAGCGTCAGACGAGTGCCTGTTGTATACAGGAGCTGCAACTTCAGATGCTCCTCGTCGGCCTGAAGCTCCGATGCAAGCGGCAATAACACACGAACGAACTGGTCTGTCAAACGACGGGTAAGATCCGCCAATCGGCGTGCCAGGGAGTAGGGCGTCACGGCATCGATAAGGAGTGAAGCGGCGATCACGATCTCGTCTGTCTTGCGCTGCATCAGCTCCGCGATCTGCATGACAAACAGCGGACCGCTGAATGACAGGATTGGGCGGATCAGCGAGAGCTGTGCGCCTTGCCATCGTAGTCGGACGTGCGGTGCGACGCGGTCGATCATCGCCATGCTGACCAGTTGGCTGGCAAGCGTGATAGGCAGCGTAACCGCGACCATCGCCACAACTCCTCCTCCCGCCAACAGAACAAGGCCCATACCAATGACCGTGGCGAACGTGGCGCCGGTAGTCACCGTATTTACCAGATCGTATCGCTGGAGACCCTGCAGGAC
>DASYKL010000649.1:0-4247 GCA_035995405.1 Chloroflexota bacterium | reverse complement strand
CGGATCAGCCCGCTGGGCATCTGGGGTGCGCGTCGACCAGCAGCCGAGGTTGCCGACGCGGCACGTCTGGATGCGCGACTGACTCATCCGCACCCGGTCTGTCAGGATGCTTCAGCGTTGTTCGCGGTTACGCTGGCCGCGGCCATCGGGCGGCGGCTGGATCGACAGGCGACATACGCCTTCGCGCTGGAGTGGGGTCGCGCCGAAAAACTGCAACCGACGGTCATGCAAGCAGTGGAAGCGGCGGCCATTGAACCGCCGCGTGACTTCATGTCGACGCAAGGCTGGGTGCTGATCGCGTTGCAGAACGCGTTCTTTCAGCTCACGCACGCTTCGACGCTCGAAAGTGGCGTGGTGGCGACGGTTCGCGCAGGCGGCGACACCGACACCAATGCGGCAATTTGTGGTGCGCTGCTGGGGGCGGTGCATGGCCGCGCGGCGATTCCGACGCAATGGCAGCGCATGGTGGTGACCTGTCGACCGATGGTCGGCCAACCGGACGTCACGCAACCGCGGCCAGCGATCTACTGGCCGGTAGATGTGCTGGTTATGGCAGAGCGACTGCTGGATCACAAGGATGACTGAGCCATGTCTGACATGGCCTCTCAACATGGAAGACGTTCAGGTCGGCAGCTGGTTGAGAAAGCGCGTATCGATGAAGTGCTCGGGTGTGTAATTGGCGATTTTGGGGGCCGACGGTGCGAGGAAGTCCATCATCGCTTTGATGCCCGGCAGCGTTGGCTGCAGCGTGGGTTCAAACGGCGCAGTCTTGATGTAAAAATCGTAGCTCTTGCGTAGGACGTCTGGATCGCCGACCTTGGCGTACTCGTCCTGGATTTTCATGGCCAGATCCGGTTGGGAATTCCAGGCCAGAATGCCGTCGCGTATGGCAGCGAGCAGTGCTCGCAGGCCAGGTCCCAGCTCGTCCAGGCGCGAGCGTTTGGCGACCACGCCAACGTTCTGGTAGGGCTGATCGAAGATGCCTTTGAGCAGGTGGTAACCTTTTGCCTCGACCTGAAACGCCTGCGGTGGAGCGACCACGCCGGCGGCGACTTGACCGGTCAGCATGGCGGGAGTGACTTCCGCGGCGCTACCGACGATACGCAGATCAACGTCCGTTGGTGATAGACCAAGGAGTGATAGCGACAGCCGGCAGGCGTAATCGGTGGGTGTGCCGGGCTTATCGGAAGCCACGATTTTGCCGCGCAGCTGGTCAGGCGACGTGATATCCGCGTTGGCATACAGGCCCAGAATGGGGTGATTCAGCACCGAGCCGATGAGCACGAGATCCAGGTCCCCGTTGGCGTCGGCAGTAATGATCGGTGCCGCGGAGACTTCCTCCGCCTCGATCTGGTTGGCGACAATGGCTGGAACGGCGGTGGCGGTCTCGATGTACTGGACATCGACCGTGACGCCGTATTTGTCGAAGGCGCCGATTGCTTTGGCCATCCACAACGGGGCGAATGAGCCTACTGGCGAGCCGTAGCTGACAGTCAGTTTTCCCAGCGTCGCGGGCTTGGTGACGGCCGGCGCGGATGTCGGCGCGGCGACCGACGCGGGCGCCGTCGTACAGGCCTCCAGCAGTCCGCTCAGCGAAAGCGTGCCGAGGGCAGCTGCGACGAATGTGAGGAGTTGTCTACGGGACGGGGACGCGTTGTGCATCAGCGGGCCTTCCTGGGGCAATACCCAACTGGAACAGACGGCCGAGGTTGGCGATGGTATCTGGCTGCTCACAGCGCCTGAGGGCGTACCACAGGACAGCCTGGTTGCTGGTAACGACGGGGCGTCCAGTCGTGGCTTCGAGAGCGCTGATGACGGGAGGCGTGTGGGTGTTGGTGCAGCTGAGGAAAATTGTGTCAGCGGTCGGCGTGCGCTCCGACTCCTGCACACCGAGCTGCAGCCATTCGGCCGGCGTCACGGTGATATAGGCGTCGCCGCCAGGCAAACCGAGCGCATGGGAGCCAGTTATGGAAAGTCCCGATTGGCGCAGAAACACGGCTTCGTGTTCGTGGGTGGCAGCGACATAGGGCGAAATGAGGATCACGCGGTGGGCGTCCAGGGCGTTGAGCGCGGCGACGCAACACGATGCGGTGGTCGCGACATGGACACCGGGCGCCGCCTGGCGCATAGTGGCCAGAATCCGTTCATCGCCGAGGACGCCTGCCTCCATCGACGAAGCGGTGCAGTGGAAGACGATCACGTCGCAGCGCGCATCGGCCAGTGCTGCCGTGGCGTCGGCAATGAGCGGGTACAGCCTGTCGAGCGGCACATGGTGCGGGCCAGTCATCCGCAGCCGCGTTACGTGCACCTCCACGTCACGCGGGGCGTACCGCCGCATCTGCGGCTCCGTCAGACGATTGGAGGACGGAATGATCAGGCCAATGCGAACGCGGACATCAGGCGCAGCTTCGAGCATGCTCTTAGACAAGCCTCCTACATGGCAGGGGTAGCGACGCGATTCGCGGTACGCAGTCCGAATCGCTCCAGACGCGGCAGGACTTCCTGAGCGAAGTACGGTAGCTCGTCCAGGTAATTCACGAAGTTGAGGACCAATCCGTCGAAGCCGACGTCATGGAGACGCTGGATTTCAGTCGCGACGTGATCGGGGTCGCCGACGGCGCAGTAGGAACCGCGAGCCAGCACCTGACGTTCCAGCGGACCTTCACCGGACCGGCGGAGGACGCCTTCGGTGTCGGTGCGAGCACGAGCGTCACTGGCGTGGAGCGCGGCGAGGTGGCCGAGCGCACCCCAGTCGGCGTGGTCCACGAGATGGGTGAGAAATGTCTCCGCTTCGGCCAGTGATGGGCGGCAGATGACGCCGACCGGGGTCCAGACCTGGACGCTGCGGCCGAGCGCAAGGGCAGCGCGTTTGGTGTCTACGATGCGATCGCGACTCGTCTCAGGTGAGCGCACGCCATCGAAGTGCATGTCGGAGTGTTGGATAGCGAAGTCGCGACCGCGCGGCGAGCTGCCGGCATTCATCATGAGTGGAGCGCTGTCGGCATATGGCCCGGGCCGGCCTTCGACGCCCGCGAGCTCATAAAACTGCCCCTTGAAATCAAATGCGCCGTTGCCGCGCCAGACCTGTTTGACGATCGACCACCACTCCTCACCCTGAGCGTAGCGATCGTCATGTTCGTGCTTGGTGACGCCAAGCATCTGGAACTCGTCTTCATTCCAGCCACACACCACGTTGACCCCGAGCCGACCCGCGCCGACGTGATCGACTGTAGCCATCTGTTTCGCGGCGACGATGGGGTGGATCAACGGGACGTGAATCGTGCAGAAGACGTTGATGCGCCGCGTTCCGGCGAGCAGACCGCACGCCCAGGCGATCGACTCCAGGCTGACGCCGTTGACATTCGTTTGCCCGCCGTAGCCTTTCCAGCGAGCGATCGGGACCATGCACTCGAGGCCACTCTCATCGGCCAGGCGAGCCAATTCGAGGTTGTTCTCCCATGAGGCATCCCAGCGCTCGGGCACGGTCGTGTACGAACGGCCGTTGGAGCAATTCGAGCCGAACAGGCCGAGCTTGAGCGGGTTACCGTCGAGCAAGCCAGGATTGCGCGCGGCAGGCATACCTCACAGGGTACGCCTGACGCGCCAGCCCGGGGAACGTCCGCGGCGCTAGAGGTGTTCGACGGCCGGGTAGATCATCGCCGGTTCGCTATAGCGAACCTCGGGTATGCGCAGCGCATCGGCCTGGTCGCGAAACAAGGGATACGTCCGCAACAGGCGGGAGTACTCCTCTTCGTTCATCGGCAATCGGGCGATGCCCAGAATCGTGTCGACGGTTTGCTTGATCGAGGGTGAATCCGGTGACATGGTCATACGAGCTGGGCCTCCCAGACCGGCTCTGGCTGGCGGTTGTGCCAGTCGGTCAGTTGTTGGTACGCATACGCGGCGCGGAAGACCGTCGGCTCATCGAACGGCTTGCCGACGATCTGCATGCCCAGTGGCAGAGTGCCGTTGGATCCCGACGAGAAGCCGCAGCAGATGCTCATTGCAGGCGAGCCGGTCAGGTTCCAGATGCCCATGAATGTCGGCTGTCGCATCGAGCCTTCAAAATCGTACGCGTCGAAGCGTGGCGCCACCCCGAGCATTGTCGGTGTAATCAAGACGTCGACATTTGCCATCGCCTGCGCGACTTCGGCCTTGATCAACGAACGGACGCGTTGAGCCTGGACGTAGTCTGGTCCGCTGAACATGGCCCCCTGTCGAATGCTCTGGCGGGTGTATTTGCCGTA
>DASYKL010000648.1:0-2826 GCA_035995405.1 Chloroflexota bacterium | reverse complement strand
TCACCGAAAAGCCGAACGTAAACAGATAGACAACGCCAGGCGGCGCAATAACGAACCAGGTCGGCACGGTGCCGCGGGTCGCGCCTTCTCGCGACGTCACGAGCACTTCATCGTGTTCCCTCAGCGCGCTTAGAAATTCGGCAGGCAGCGGCGTCACACGGCGTCACAGGGTGGTGAAGTGTTGCATTCGATCGATCCTGCCGATAGATTTAAGCACGAGGCGCTGACGGAGACAGCGCCGCCTCGACGATACGCTCCAGAGAGCCCGTGGTAGGTGAAAGGCGGGTGCGGAAGGGCGAGGCGGAGATCACTCCCGAGCCAGATGCGAAAGAGCGCTCCGCGCGAGCGGAGAAACAGGGTGGTACCGCGGTCCCGTCGATCGGGCTCGTCCCTGACGAAAGGAGACGAACCTTGACTGCAGTAGCCAGCCTCGACCGCGCCGACGCCACCTTACCTCACCGAACCCGGACCATTACCGGCGGTGCGTTGGCGTGCGAAGCTCTGCTGGCCGCTGGCGTGACCAGCATGTTCGGCTACCCGGGTGGCGCCGCCTTGCCCTTCTATCGCGAGCTGGCCCGCTATCCGCGCCTGCAGCACGTCCTTGTCCGCCACGAGCAGAACGCGGCGCATGCTGCTGACGGCTATGCCCGCGCAACCGGCCGCGTCGGCGTCTGCGTAGCAACCAGTGGCCCTGGCGCAACCAACCTGCTGACGGGCCTGGCAACGGCCTTTATGGACTGCGTGCCCGTCGTCGCACTGACTGGCCAGGTCGCCCGCGGCGCCATCGGCACCCAGGCCTTTCAAGAAGTCGACATCATCAGCATGGTCGGGCCGATCACCAAAGGCGCCTTCCAGCTGACGTCGCCCGAGCAGATCCCAAGCATCTTCGCCGAAGCATTTCGACTCGCCAGCGAAGGTCGGCCCGGGCCCGTGCTCATCGACTTTCCCAAAGACATCCAACTGGCTCAGGTCGAAGTGGAGGAGACGCTCCCGGACCTCAAACCGCCGCAAGGCGAGACCGACCTGAGTGCGGCCGCCGAGTTCGCTCTCGACCAGGCCGCGGCGCTGCTGAAGACCGCGGAGCGGCCGGTGCTGGTGGCCGGCCATGGCGTCGTAATGGCCAACGCCACCGACGCGCTGCTGCGCTTCGCCGAGGCCAGCGGCGTTCCGGTCGGCACGACGCTGCTGGGTCTCGGCGCCTTCCCGGAGCAACATCCGCAAGCGCTGGGCATGGTCGGCATGCATGGCACCGTTCAGGCGAACCTCGCTATGCATCACGCCGACCTGGTGATCGGGGTCGGCATGCGCTTCGACGATCGGGTTGTCGGCCGAGCCAAGGACTTCGCCCCGAACGCCCGCATCGTCCACGTCGACGTCGATCCGCAAGCGTTCGGTCGGGTGGTTCGCGCCGACGTGCCAATCCTGGCTGACGCGCGAGCGGCGCTGCGCGGATTCGCCGTCCGAGCCTCGCATCTCGACTACGGCGCCTGGCGGACGCGCCTGCGCGAATGGACCGTCGACCACGCCAACTGCAGCGCAGTCGATGCCGAGACGGCGCCCGCCGACGACCTACCAACCACTCCCGAAGTCGTTCGCGCGTTACGTCGCGTGCTTGGTGGCTCGGCGACGGTGGTCTCTGATATCGGTCAGCATCAGATGTTCGTTGCCCTTCACCATGGCTTCGACCGACCCGGCCAAATCTTCACCAGCGGTGGCCTGGGCACGATGGGTTACGCGGTGCCCGCCGCCATGGGCGTCAAAACTGCCGACCCAGGGCGACCTGTCTGGGCGGTGGTCGGCGACGGTGGCTTTCAGATGAGCGCCCCCGAGCTGACATCGCTCGTCGCCGCCAAACTTAATGTCAAAATATTGATCGTCAACAACCAGTGCCTGGGCATGGTTCGCCAGTGGCAGGAGCTGTTCTACGACCACGTCTACAGCCACTCGCTGTTGCCGCAGCCCGATTTCGAAGCGCTCGCCAACGCACACGGCGTTTGGGCGACGACGGTTCGGCGGCGCGATCAACTCGAACAGGCGCTGCGCGAAGCCGCGCTGCACCCTGGGCCGACGGTCGTGGACGTGCGCGTGCCGGTCGAGGAAACCGTTTACCCGATGGTGCCGGCAGGTGCTGTGCCTGGCGACGTACTGTGCATCGACTCCATCGACGCATCACTCGGGTGCTGATGGAACAGCGCTGACGGTCGGTGTGTCGGCCGAATGCGATAGTTGAAGCGCTGTCTGAAGCGGTCATAGAAGCTGGTGTCCTTGAAGGTCACCAGGCGGAAGCGACGTGGGTCGGCGGTGATATGGGCGACGTCGCCGCTGGCGAAGTCGTCGAATGATTCCTGGCCATCGACGCAGACGTTGATCGCAAAGCGACCGACCTGAACCAGGGTCACCGGCGTGCTCTCGGCGACGGAGAACGACGCCCGCATGGGGGTGTGGGCGCAGATCGGGGTAATGGCAAACGTGTGTGAGCCCGGCGCCAGGACGGGTCCGCCAGCGGCCAGGTTGTAGGCGCTCGAACCGGGGCTGCTGGCGACGATCAGGCCGTCGCCGGGGATGAGGTTCAGGTATTTGTTGTCGATATACAGCTCGAGCTGGGCCATTTGCTGGCCGCCGCCTGGCACGACGAAGGCGTGGAAGACCACGTCCTGGACGGCCCACAACGTGGCCACGGTGGTGCCGCCGCGTTCAAGCTCGACGCGGATGGTGGCGTCTTCGCGGACCTCGTAGCGACCTTGGAGCACCTGACTCAAGCGCGTTTCCCAACGTGAGGGTGGCACGTGGGCCAGAAAACCGAACTGCCCGAAATCGACGCCGAGA
>DASYKL010000647.1:0-1676 GCA_035995405.1 Chloroflexota bacterium | reverse complement strand
GTTCATCTCAAAACCCGATGCGCGCTGAGCCACCCCTTTGCCGACGCGACCCAGGCCGACGATGCCTAGCGTTTTCCGCCAGACGTCACGGGCTAGCGGGCGCGACCAGGTCCGAGTGCGGGCCAGTTTGTCCAGCTCGACGATGCGTCGCGCGACTCCTAGCAGCAGCGCAAACGCCTGGTCGGCGACGGCCCAGTGGTTAGAGCCCTGTGTGGTCGTTACGATCACGCCACTGTGGGTCGCGGCGGCGAGATCGACCGTTTCGAAACCGACACCCCAGCGGGCGATGTGTTTGAGCGTGTCGGCTCGGGCCATGACGGCGGCGGTGTACTGTTCGTTCGCCGAAGCGATGACGGCGTCGTTGCCCTGAACTAGCTCGATGACGTCTTCCTCGGGCGGCCGGTTAGCGGGCCAGTGGTGGGTACGGATCTGCCAGCCAGCATCGCGTAGCGGTTGAAGTCGAGGATCGTCGGGCCCGCTCACCCGTGCGGTCACGAGCACTGTCGGCATGCCCCAACGAGTATAGAAGGGGTCAGTGACGCGACTGTTGGCGGCGAGTGGAGAACACCAGGAGTCTTGCGGCGGCGACGCCACTGAGAAACCCGAAGAGGTGGCCTTCCCATGAGATGCCGGGTTGGCCGGGCAGCACATCCCACAGAACACCCCCGTAGAGCAGCAGAGCAGCAAGACCAACGACGATGGCCCACAGACTCCGCTCGAAGTAGCCGCGCGCAAGGAGATACCCCAGGTAGCCGAAGATGACACCGCTCGCCCCGACGTGAATGCTGTTGGAGGTGCCCACCAGCCAAACGCCGAGACCACCCAGCGTAACGGCCAGACAGGTAACGACCACGAAGTCACGGATGCCGCGGAGCATGACTAGCCAACCGAGGACGACAAACGGACCCGTGTTGGCGATCAGGTGCAGCCACCCCGCGTGCAAGAGCGGCGCGACGACAATGCCCCACAGGCTAGCAACGTCGCGCGGATGGATGCCGTAACGCTCGAGCGAGCCGCTGTACGCCACGCGGTCCACCAATTCGACCGACCAAGCTGCCAGGACGCAGGCGAACAAGATCGCGGCCTGGGTGGCGGCGGTCTGTTTGAGTGCCTGCATACGATGACGAGACTATGGCACGGGCACCTCTTCGGCGGTCCATGTTTCACCAAGATACGCCTGACGGATCAGCTCGGTGTCAAGCAGCTCGGATGCTTTGCCCGACAGTACGACCTGACCGGTCTGCAGTACGAAGCCGCGGTGAGCGATGCTCAATGCGATATTGGCGTTCTGTTCGACGAGAAAAATCGTGGTGCCCTGGCGATTAATCTCCTGAATCACATCAAGACTTGCTCCACCAGTTGCGGCGCCAGGCCCATCGACGGCTCGTCCATACACAGCAGTCTCGGCCGGCTCATCAGCGCGCGGCCGATGGCCAGCATCTGCTGCTCGCCGCCGGACAGGGTGCCAGCAAGCTGCGTACGCCGTTCGGCCAGACGCGGAAAGAGGCCAAAGACGCGATCACGATCGTGCCGGATGCCCGGTTTGTCACGGCGACGAACGAACGCGCCAAGCTCCAGGTTCTCCTCGACCGACATGCGAGGGAAAATGCGGCGCGCCTCCGGTACGACGGCGATACCACGCTGGATGATCTCGCTGGTATCCAGCTGGTCGATGC
>DASYKL010000646.1:0-8857 GCA_035995405.1 Chloroflexota bacterium | reverse complement strand
ATTGAACAACTCGGCCCAGGATTCGATCTTGCGACCGATCAGATCTGGCCGGTAGCCCAGGGTGTCGGCGTTGTACTGCGTCGGAATGAGGTTGGCCCATTGAGTTGGCTCGGTCGCGAACCTGGTCGAGTCCTGGGCCTGCAAAAACATGACCTTGTGTGGCGCGGTGCCTTGCGCAATCTTGGAGTCGGGCGCCAGTTTGCCGTTGACGAAGGTGCCGACGATCTTGTCGAATTCCTTGATCTTCTTCGTGTCGAGTGGCTGCAGGTTGCCGGATGGAATGACCAGCGGCAGGCTGAAGTACTCGCCGTCGAAGATGTCGTATTGCTTCGGCTGGGTGATGGCGATCTGGTTGTTTTCGTCAGTGCTGAGGGCGCGCATGTTGATCTGGAAGCCGAGATCCTTCTGCGCCTGATCGCGGATTTCATTGATTGCCGACACGCCAGTGCCGATCTGGCGGAGGGTGATGTTCTGGATCGTGGCGACGACTGGGGCCGTGGTGGGCGCGGCGGCGGCCGGTTTGGGTACGTCGGTTGGCTTTGGCGGCACGGCCGTGGGTGTGGCGGCCGGTGCGGCGCACGCGGCCCCAAGGGTAATCACCATCGACACTGCGCCGAGGTGGAGAAAGCCGCGCCGCGAGCGGAGTAAACCGAGGGGCCCAGCGGGGGTCTGTTGCAACATGGGTGGTGGACTCCAATCCGAAGTGTGAGACGGAAACCTACGCGATCAGCACTCTGACGTCATCGGTGCGCCACGAGACGTGGATGGGCTCGCCAAGCGCGACGGGGGCCGACCAGAACTCGCTTTCCGGGACGTAGACCCAGAAGTCCCCCAGGTCTGGCCGTTCCAACCGAATGCGAACAGTCAACCCGGTGTATTCGACTGCCGCGGCGGTACCAGAAAGTACATTTGTCGGCGCCGCGTTGCCTGAAACGAGGAATGCATGGTCTGCCCTGATCGAAAAGCCGACGGTCTCGCTTGTTTGAACATCGTCTGGCACCTGAAACCGTGTATCACCAGGGCCTTTGAGCAGCAGATAGCCTGGGATGCGCTCCAGGAATTCGCCGTGCAACACATTGTGGTCACCGATGAATGACGCCACGAATGATCCAGCGGCGCGGTCGTATACTTCGCGCGGACTGCCGGCTTGCTGGATGCGACCGCGGTCCATCACGACGACCAGGTCGGCCAAAGCAAGCGCCTCATCCTGTGAATGTGTGACGTGCACGAAGGTGACGCCCAGACGCTTTTGCAGGCTTCGCAGCTCGCTTCGCATGCGCAATCGCAGCAGCCGATCCAGTGCCGACAACGGCTCGTCGAGCAGAAGCACGGTCGGTTCGGTAATCAGCGCTCGGGCCAGCGCGACGCGCTGGCGCTGGCCACCCGATAGCTGGCTGGGAAGACTCGTCAGCGCGGTTCCCATACCGACCATATCGAGCATGGCCTCCGCTTGCTGGCGACGTTTCTGCGTGCCTACGCCGCGCATCTTCAGACCGAATGCGACGTTGTCTACCAGGTTCATATGCGGAAAGAGCGCGTAGTCCTGGAACATCATCGAGGTCGGTCGGCGCGCGGCCGGCATATGCGTGACCTCCTGGTCGCGGATCCCGATGCGACCCGCGGTGGCGTATTCGTGGCCTGCGATCATGCGCAAGGTCGTAGTCTTGCCGCAGCCGCTCGGCCCGAGTAGACAACAGTAGGTCCCACGCTCGACCCGCAAGTCGACGGCGTCAACGGCGACTAGCGAGCCGTACCGTTTAGTCACCGACTCGAGCAAAACGTCAGGCGGCATGCTCAAGCCAGCATGCTCGCAGCCTGTGCCTGCCGGCCGTCACGGGCGACGTGCCCAATTAACTGGCAGCCGCTTCAGCCAGTCTGCCTATTCCTGTGCAGCGTCGCGGGCTCGGAGCATCTGTTCAACATGCGGCGCGCTTCTGTTTTTCGCATTCCGATGGCTGGTCCTGACGACATGTCCGGGCTCATAGGCTTGCTCGATTCGGCGACGGTGCAGGCCCGCGACATCGTCGCCATCCTGGCGAAGACCGAGGGCAACGGCTGTGTCAACGACTATGTCCGTGACCGGCTGCGCGATGAAGATATCCTGCACGACTGGTCTCTGTACTCGTCCGTGGCATCGGCCTCGGCTGGAGTCGAGCTGCTGAACAATGAAGTGATTGTCATGGGCAACTCTGCCGACGTCGGCGGGGATTTGCTCGTCGGGCACAGCGTCATGCGCGATGCGATCGATGCCGAAGCTGTCCGCGAGGCGCTGCGTACTGTTGGATTATCGGTCCAGGGCGGCCTGGATCCGACGGATCTTGATCGCGTCGTGAATGTGCTGGCCAAGGCCGAACCGGACCCGTTCGGATCGGTGCGTGGGCGGCGATCGACCATGCTCGATGATTCGGACATCAATAGCACGCGGCACGCCCGTGCGGTAGTCAACGCGGTGATCGCATCTGTGGTCGGCGACCCGATGCTGTACGTCTCAGGTGGCGCCGAGCACCAGGGCCCAGCCGGGGGCGGGCCCGTGGCGGTGATTGCCCGCGTCAGGGCCTCGCGCTCGTGAGAAGTGTGGCACGCATGGTGCGATGGCTTGGCCTTCCACTCCACGGCAACCGGAAGGCTGTTCATGCGCCCACGACTTCATTGTGCGATCACGATTGTTGCCCTACTCGTGTTGCTCGGGCCGGCTGGTTGCAGCGGTTCGTCCAGCGGCTCTAGCTCGAGCGCGTCAACACCAAGCGCGACTGTCGGCACGGGTGGCGGCGCGGCTGCACCGACGCGACCGGCCGCGCCCTCGAGCAGTCCGTCTCCCTCAGCCGTAGGTGCGGGCGCTGCTGGCGCCACTGGTGCTGCTGGGCCGACAGTCAACATGACGGATGCAAACCAGTTTCAGCCGGCTACGGTGACGGTTGCTCGCGGTGCGGCGGTGACGTGGGTCAACACCGGCCAGTCGCCCCACACGGTGACTGACGATCCGTCGAAGGCAGCAAACCCGAACGACGCCGTGCTGCCCGCGGGCGCCCAGCCGTGGGACTCCGGGATCATTGCCGCTGGAGGAAGCTACTCGCTGGTGTTCGATGTGCCTGGCCAGTATGTCTATTTCTGCATACCTCACGAGTCGCTGGGGATGGTGGCGCGCATCACGGTAACGGGATAGGAGGACGGCGGTGATGGAACGTCATTTCGAGCCATCCGTCGGACGACGGACGTTGCTGCGGGCGTTGAGCGGTATTGGTATGGGTGTCGCGCTCAGTGCGTGCGCGCCGAGTCGTCCGAACGACGCGGCGACACCGAATCCGGGCAATGCGCCGGCCGCGGGTGGCACTCCGGCGCCGGCCGCCACTCTGGCGTCAGCCCAATCGCCCGTCGCCGTCGCCTCTGCGTCTGCAGCGCCGGCGCCGGCACCTGGTGTGTCGCCAGTCGCGGTGTCGCAACCAAGTCCGGTGAGCGGCGCTGCGCCTTTGCCGATGGGCTCACCCACGGTCGGCGGGCCACCGCCAACCATTGTCGGCGCGCCGAGCCAGGGCCCTGCGCCGCAGCCGAACGCAGTCGGCGGCTTCCCCGTCGAAGGCTCGGCCAGTCCGATCGCTTCGCCGGCGGCGAGCCCCGGCGCCGTTCAAGCGGCCAGCCCGGTGGCTGCCTCCGGCACACCAACGCCTACGCCGGCGGCGACGGTCCTGATCACCGCGGATCGTAGATTCGATCCGCCGCAGGTGACCATCGGCCGTGGTCAAGCAGTGCTGTGGCGCAATGTCGGCCGCTCGCCGCAAACCGTGACGTGCGACCCCGCACGGGTGACAGACAAGAGCAAAGTCATCTTGCCACCAGGCGCCCAGCCTTTTGACTCTGGCGTTATCAACAGCGCCACGTCGTTCAGCTATACGTTCGACACGCCAGGCGATTACCAGTACGTCAGCTTGCCTTTCGAATCGCAAAACATGACCGGCCGTGTGACGGTCCAGGGCTAGGAGGAGACAGCAGATGGCGGAGAGTCCGCAGCACACGACTGACGAAGAACTGGAGGCGCGGCTGGCCGCGCGGCGGCTGAGTCGTCGACGATTTATCGTCGGCGGCGCGACGTCCAGCGCGGCAGTAGCCGGCGTGCTCGGTTCGGCTGCACTGGCGGCCCCGGGCGGGGTTGACGAGCACCTCACCCAGGCCCAGGCCCAGGCCCAGGCCCAGCCCCAGGCCCAACCGGCCCCCAGCACGACGCCCGGCTTTGAATATTTCACCCCATTCCAGGCAGCAATCGTCAGCGCCGCCTGCGCACGGATCATCCCGACCGATGACACCGGACCGGGCGCGACCGAAGCCGGGGTGGTGTACTTCATCGACCGTCAGATTTCCGGCGCATACGGCCTACCCGGTCGGCGCTACGAACAGGGCCCGTATGCGCGCGGTGCGTCCACTCAGGGCGATCAATCTGGCCTGCACATGCGCGACCGCTATCGACTCGGAATTCTCGGCATGGAGACCTACGCTCAGCAGCTGTATCAGTTGGGGTTCGCGCAACTGACCACGGATCAGCAGGATCGGATTTTGCACGATATGGAAAGCGGCATTCCGACGACGTTTGACGGCGCGTCCATTCAATCAGCGACCACCGGGCCTGCTATTGGCGGTACTGAAGGCGGCATGCGACAACCTGCTCCCGGTGGAACCGATATCGGAGCTACCGCCTTCTTCAATCTGCTGCGGTCGCACGCCATCGCCGGGTTTTTCGCGGACCCGGTGCATGGGGGCAATCGCGACATGGTCGGCTGGAAGCTCATCGGCTTTCCCGGCGCACAGATGAGCTACACCGGCGTCATTGCCCAATATGGTCAGCCCTGGCAGGGCGGCTATAAGAGCCTGGGCGAGTACCAGGGTCAATACCTTCCCTCCTGAGGCATCAGATACATGGCTGTTCTTCCCAAGACGGATGTGCTTTTCGTTGGCTTTGGCATGGTCGGCGGGATCATCGCCAACGAGCTCGGCAAACACACCAGCTTGAACATGGTAGCGCTGGAGCGTGGCCCGTTCCGGACCACCAATCCTGACTTCCTGATGGACCATTTCGACGAATGGCGCTACGCGGTCCAGGGTCAACTGTTTCAAGACCTGGCGCGCGAGACGTGGACCTTTCGCAACGACCAGACCATGCCCTCGTTGCCGGTACGCGAATATGGCTCGTGGCTGCCGGGTAACGGCGTCGGCGGAGCGATGGTCCATTGGAATGGGCAACTCTGGCGCTTTCTGGATTACTTCTTCGAGTACCGCACGCATCTCGAGCAGCGCTATGGCCCGAACTTCCTGCCCGCGGATACGACGATCCAGGATTGGGGCATCACCTACGCCGAACTGGAGCCGTACTTCGATCAATTCGACAAGACGTTCGGCACTGCCGGTAAAGCGGGCAATCTGAACGGCCAGATCCAGCCCGGTGGCAATCCGTTCGAGGGGCCGCGATCGGCCGAGTATCCGCAGCCGCCGAATACCGTCGCCTACGGTCCGGCGCTGTTCAAAGCGGCCGCTGAAGACCTGGGATATAAAGTCTTTCCGCAGCCCTCGTGCAACAGCCCCGCCACCTATCGCAATCCCGACGGCCAGGTACTGGCACCCTGTAACTATTGCGGCTTCTGTGAACGGTTCGGCTGCCATGTCGGCGCCAAGGCCAGCCCAATCACCACCGTGATCCCGAGCGCAATGCGCAGCCAGCGGCTCGAAGTGCGCGAATTCGCAAATGCGTTTCGGATCAATCACGACGGCGCGACGGCCCGCAGTGTGTCGTACTACGACGCCTCTGGCCAGGAACAGGAACAGCCAGCTGACCTGATTATTCTGGGGGCGTTCACGCTCTCAAATATTCGACTGATGCTGCTGTCGCAGATCGGTCAGCCATACGATCCGCAAGCCAATTCGGGCGTCGTCGGGCGCAACTTCACGTACCAGGTTGGAGGCGCCAGCGCTACCGGCTGGTACGACGACCGGATTCTGAATCGGTTCATGGGCTCGGGGGCCAATGGCTACTGCCTGGACGAATTCAACTCCGACAGCTTCGATCACGCAGACCTCGGCTTTTTCGGCGGCGGCAACGTCGCGTGCAACAACACCGGAGCGCGGCCGATTCAGAGTTTTGGTCCGCTGCCGCCAGGTGCACCGACCTGGGGCAGCGGTTGGAAAGCGGCCGTCAAGCAGTATTACAACCGCGTCGTCTCCGTAGGCATGCAGGGCGAATGTCCCGCCTATCGCCAGAATTACGCGGACCTCGATCCCACGTATCGAGATGCCTGGGGTAATCCGCTCATTCGGATCACGTTCAATTTCACCGACAACGAACGCAAGATGGTCAAATACGTCGCCGAGAAGTGCTTGACCCAGATCATCGCGCAGATGAACCCGGCCATCCAACGCGTGGCCGACACGATCACCAACTTCGACTCGGTGCCGTACCAGTCGACGCACATCAACGGTGGGACGGTTATGGGCGCAGATCCCGGCACGTCCGTGGTCAATAAATTCTGCCAATCGTGGGACGTGCAAAACCTGTTTGTCGTCGGCGCCAGCAACTTCCCCCAGAATGGCGGTTACAACCCAACGGGGACCGTGGGTGCACTGGCCTATCACACCTCGGACGCGTTGATCAACCAGTACATCAAAAGCCCTGGTCGGCTTGCCTGAGCCCACGTTGGGGCTCAGGGGCCGACCAGGTCATAGGTTTGTGCTCAGACGCTGGGTTCGTACTGGTCGACTGACACTCCAGTTGGCGATTGGCCCAGCGTCGGTATCTGGACCAGGAGGATCTCCACCACCAGGGCCACGACCGCGCCCACGACCACTGGTTGCGAAAGCAATTGCAGCACGATCGTGGGCAGTTTGTCGACGAGCGAGCCAACCAGCGGCGGTATTCCCGTGCCCATGATGATGGCGAGACCGGCGACCGTGGCGTGCCGCGGCGTGTCAGGCGTGCGTGCGAGCGTGATAACGCCAGTCAGAATCAACGATGCAGCGGCCGGTAAGAAGATGCCACCAACCACTGGATCCGGTGTGGCGGCGAGCAGTGCTCCTAATTTTGGTACGAAGCCGAGCACCAGAAATATGACTCCGGCGACGGTCACTGGAAAACGGCTGCCAACCCCGGTGAGCTTCAGCAAGCCGACGTTCTGTGCGTAGGCCGTCGTAGCGAAGCCGCCAAAGAGTGATGACAGTATCGAGCCGACTGCTTCGCCGGAGACGCCCAGTTGAATCCGCCGACTGGTGATCGGCGTCTTGAGAATTTCGCCCGCGGCTTGATACACGCCAATGGCCTCGATGACTGCCACAACGAAAGCGAACAGCATTGCGGCGGTGATGCCGGCATCGAATTGCAGGCTGCCGTAAGGCAACAATTGCGGAATGCCCAGCCACGCGGCTTGCCCGGCCGCATCGAAGCTGAGTCGCCCGAAGAGCAGACTCAGCCCATCGCCGACCAACAGACCCCAGATGAACGCGTACGACCGAAGCATCCCGCGGCCAAATGCACTCAGCAGCACCACGGTCAGCATCGTCGCGGAGGCGATCAGCAGTGTGTCTCCGGCGGCGAACGAAGCGCTTTTGGGATCGCCACCGAGAAATTCTTCCAGCGTAAAGCCGGCCAACGCGATACCGACCAGCAGAATGACGGCGCCTGTCACGGCTGGTGAAAAAAGCCGCCGCACCTGCCCCAAAAGGCCGCTCGCGGCAAAAATCAGGATCACGACTCCGGCAATCAACAAGCCGGTGGTCGCCATCGCGAGCTGGCCGCCTTTGGCAAAGCCGATCATCAGACCATCGAACGCGGCGGAGGGGCCCTCGACGATCGGCAGCCGCACCAGTCGCGTTGATTGCGTCAGCGTGACGATGCCGGCCGCCAGGAAGATGGCGTTGATCATGTTGCCGGCCAGAGCCGCCGACAGACCGCCGACCGCGGCCACGAACACCGGGTCCAGCCAGACGTTGGACACCAGAACGTGCTGGAACCCGAGCGCCACAGACTGTGGCAGGGGTGGGCGGTCTTCGAGCCCCAGCACGAGATTGGATGGGCGGGCGCCGGTGGCTAACGGGTAAGACGGATCCATTCTTCAATCAATCCTTTCCATACAGGCCAAGGTCGGGGTGGGTGAACTCCCAGCGGCCGGCGCTCGCCTCCGGCTCGAGGTCTGTCCAGCGCAGTAGTTCGAGCAGAGTGAAGCGGCCGTCGTGGTGCCAGGTCGGCGCAACGTCGGCCATGCGCCCGAGCGGGCAGACGCGATCGACCCCGAGACGACCCAATTGGTCAGCCAGAGTCCGCCGACGGTCCTGGTCGGCCGCGACGCCACACGTCTGCAGGTACTCGCGAATTGGCTCAACCAGATCGGGAATGGCGTCCAGATCGACCACGGGTTTGACCCACACCGTGCGATTCAGGCACGACGCCTGGAAGACGGGATCTTCTTCGTACAGCACGGCCCAGCCAACGCCCTCGATGAGGAGAGCAGGTTCGCCGGCGAGTTGACGCAGCTCGTGGTGCTGACGCGCAGCGGTTGCGCTGGCGGCTTCTGCAAATTCGAGACGGCCGCGCGGGACGAGCGCAGCCTGGCGCTCCAGCGCTTGTCCGAGAGCGTTGCTGAAGTCGCGTGGTGAGGTCTCTCCGCCAGTCTCGATGTACAGCAGGTGCGGTGATAGACAGCCCTGCTGGTCATATTTGCTGACGTCGTAGGCCGCCAGATCGGCTGTGTCGACGACCCGGTCGGCCGCGACGGCTTCGCGCGCGACAGCGCCGAAGCTCAGCTTGTGGCCGTACGGCATGAACCGCGTACCGGGCTTCACCCGCGCGCGGACACTCGCGATCGTCTGCTCGCTGCCGTAGGCAATG
>DASYKL010000645.1:0-3609 GCA_035995405.1 Chloroflexota bacterium | reverse complement strand
GCTCAAGTACCTGCCACAGCCCGATGGCAGCACGCGGCTGCGCGAGGTTGTCGAGCACGCGGCTGGGGCCGCGGTGGTGGCCGTGGATGGCGGTGGTCAGGTGCTGCTGGTCCGCCAGCCGCGCCCGGCGGTCGGTGCGCGCCTGCTCGAGCTGCCGGCCGGGCTGGTCGACCCTGGCGAGGAGCCCATCGACACCGCCCGCCGCGAGCTCGAAGAAGAAACGGGCTACACCGCCGGACAGATCGCGCGGCTCGTCAGCTTCTACACCTCACCTGGCTTTTCGACTGAGCTGATCCACATCTTTGTCGCAACCGACCTGCACCAAACGGCCGTCCACTTCGACGAAGAAGAAGAGATCGAGCTCGTGCGCTTGCCGCTCGAAGAGGCCATCCGCCAGGTCATGCAGACCGAGCTCAGCGACGCCAAGACGGTCGCCGGTCTATTGGCCTACGCTCAGCGGCGACTCGGACAGTCGGCAGAGCCCTGAGCGACGGCCGCCAGCCACGGCCGCACACGCGTCCGCTCGCGCGTTGCGCCTCAGAGCTGGCGACTCAGACCTCCCGGGCACGGGTCACTACCGTCCAGCTGCACCTCGCACCGGGCCCGATAGACGTTTTCGAGCGGGCTAGAGAATGTCGAGCGGCCGTTCGATCATCTCGCGTTGGGGCCGAAACGGATTCCCCGCGCCGCTCGCGCGCCCCAGCAGCGCGTCAACGACCAGACGACTGCCACCCGCGCTGGCCATGATCCCGTGTCCGCTGTAGCCGCAATTCAGCACCAGCCCCGGCACATCCGACGGCCCCAGCAGCGGCCGGTGATCCGCCGTTTAGGTGTACTGCCCAGCCTGCAGCATCCAGTTCAGGTCGCCGGCCGTCCAGGCTTTGTCCCACACCGGACTCAAGTGCGCCAGACTCCGCGGCGAGCTCGGATCCAGCAAGCCGAATGCGAAATCGACGTTCGTCGGCACGTTGTCCAGCGGCTCGCCTGACGGTGTGCCCGGTTCAGTCCACAGCGCATAACCGCCGCGCAGACCGGGCCGCCAGTGCGTCGCCGTCTCCTCGTGAATGGTCATCGGACCTCCCGCCGGTAGCGCCGGCAGCTCCGGAATGACCAGCTTGTGACGAATCGTCGGCCGCAGGTCCAGCTGCAAACCGGCCAGGGCAGCGACGGGACCCGAAAATGGGCCGGCGGCGACCACCGCGTACTGACAGGCGACGCTGCCTCGCGGCGTTCGCACCCCGGTCACTCGTCCAGCGGTCATGTCGAAGCCGAGCGCTGGCGTCTCCAGACAGACGGTTGCTCCACTCGCCCGGGCATACCCCAGCGTCAAGCGCTTCGGGTCGAGCCACCCGTCCGCCGCCCGAAACCGGGCCTGGACGATCGCCGGACTGAGGTAGGGAAAACGGTAGCGCGCTTCGTCACCGCTGAGCAGCTCGGCATCGGTGACGCCCCAGCCATGCAACGCCTCGACGAAGTGCTGCTGATGGGCCACGCCTGCGTCAGTCGTCGCACAGAACAAATAGCCCTGTTTCTTGATCGACAGGTCGAAGCCGGGCAGCTCGGCAATCTCGGCGAAAGCGTCGAACAGGGCGATACCTTCGCGGACCAGCGCGATTTCCTCGGCGTTGTCGAACTGCAAGCGAAACGCGCCCGTGGAAACCGGAGTCGTCAACGTGCACAGCGCCGGTCGCTTCTCCAACAGCACCACGTCGAGGCCCGCGCGCGTGGCGAAAAACGCCGTCGCGGCGCCGACGATGCCGCCACCGATCACCACCATGTCCGCGGTCGGCGGGAGCGCATCGGCCAGCCTCAATCTGGGCCAGCCGATCATCGCCCGGCCTCCCAGACGCCATCGACCGCGACTGCCTCGTCCGGACCGGGCCACGGCGGCAGCGTGGTAATCAGCAGCTCGAGTGGCTGGGCGCCGGTCGTTCGAAACTGAAATGCGGTGCCGAGCGGAATGCTCAGCGCCACCCCAGGCTCCACATCCACAATGTCCTGCTGTGACGGCGACTTTCGCCACACCTGGCCGCTGCCGGCGACGCAGAACCACATTTCCTCAACGGTCCGATGCCGCACCGCTTGCGTTACCTGGCCCGGTGGCAATGTGCAATGGACCATGCTGCCGCCGTTTAGCGAGACCAGCAGTCGAATTTCCGAACCATCAGGCGCCAGCACATCGTACGTCTGACCGAGCCGCACCGTAGCCCATCCACTCACGGTGGTCGATTGTGGCGGTTTGGGGCATCTACGTGCCCGCGGCGTGGCCCAGTGGCTGCACTCCACCGGCAGCATGGAGCGTGGTAACGATATCAATCGCGGCCCGATGGGTCGCGTCACCGATGGCATGCACGTGGTCGACGCGGTTGGTGAAGACATCGGCCGAGTCGAGCTGGTCCAGATCGGCGACCCGCAGGCGACGACGACCGCCGGCAACGAGGACCGACCACCCGGTCCCTTTGAACGTGTCGCCGAAGCGCTTGGCGGCGAGCACGAGCCGAATGTTCCCGAGCCGATGCGCAGCCATCTTGTGCGTGTCGGCTACATCAAAGTTGACGGACCGCATTTGCTCGATAGGCATCGCTATGTCTCCAGCGAGCACGTGCGCGAAGTCGTCGACGATCGGGTCGTCCTCGATGCGCCTAAACAGAACCTGGTGAGGGAGCACTAATTGATGTAGTTACGGGCGTGTAGTGAAACCAGCCCGTATGCTCAAAGACGGTCATTACACACAAGGAGTGCTGCAATGCGCTTCGCTTTTCTCAGAATTGCCGCGCTGTTGACGGCGGTTGGCGCGCTCCTGGTCGCATCACTACCGTCGGCGGCGTTCGCCCAGACGGCCAGTGGCTGGCAACCAGGTCCAGGCGCCGTACTCGACAATACGTACGACGGGTACATCGATCAGCCGCCGAACGGCGGGACGGTGGCCGGCAGCGGCTCGTTCACGGTGCGCGGCTGGTTCGTCGATAAGACCGCCCAGGGTTGGGCCGGTGCGGACGACATTCAGGTCTGGCTCGGCACGATGGATGCCGGCGGCAAGATGCTGGCCAAAGCCCAGTTTGCCCAGAGTCGACCCGACGTTGCCGCCGCAACCGGTAATCCGTTCTGGGCCGCTTCGGGCTTTTTGGCGAGCGTGCCTGGGTCGTCAGTTCCCGCTGGCAGCCAGACGTTGAACGTCTATGCCCATACCGGCGGCAAGGGCTGGTGGTTTCGCGGCGTGACGGTTACCGGCGGTGGTAGCGCTACCACGGCGCCGGCTGCAGCAGCGGCAGCGGCCGCACCCGTGAGCAGCAGCAGCGGCGCGCCGATGTTGACGATCACCAATCCGACGGCCAATCAGAACGTCTCGACCAAAGGCGATTACACGATCAACGGCTCGGTCAACGATCCGTCGAACATCGACCGCATCGAGGTCTGGATCAACGGCGAGCGCGACTCGCAGTACGGCAGCCTGCTGGGTACGACAACTCCGTCGAGCGACGGTTCGTGGTCGATCACGTTCAAGCCGACGCGCTATCCATCGACGCACTCCAACCTGTACGCGTACGCCCACAACCGGGTGACTGGGCTGGAAACGGTGGTCAACCGCGAGATCAACATCGTCGACAA
>DASYKL010000644.1:0-3482 GCA_035995405.1 Chloroflexota bacterium | reverse complement strand
GAGGCGGAACCGCGCGCCAGCTGCGGCCGACAGGCAGGTGGTCCGGTAGTACTCGATGTAGCGATCAGCGAGAAGATCTTCCTCACCTGCCTCGTGGGTCTTCAGCGCAGCGTATTCACGCATGGTTTCGTGCAATCGGTAGCAGGCGATGCCGCCTACCTCGTCTTTGATGACCAGCGACTTGTCGAGCAGCGACGAGACGATGTCAAGCACTTCGCTCGCCGGAACGTCGTCGAAGGCGCAGACACCCCCGACGTCTTCCAACGTGAATCGGCCAGCAAAAGTGCCGAGGCGCCTCAACACGGTTTGGTCGGCAGTCGTCAGGAGGTCGTAGCTCCAGTCGATTGCCCCTCGAAGCGTCTGATGACGCGGGAGGGCAACACGATTTCCCCCGGTCAGAAGGGCAAAACGGTCATCCAGGCGACCGAGGATCTGCTCGACCGTCAGGATCCGGGTCCGCACCGCCGCCAGCTCGATCGCCAGTGGCAGACCGTCGAGCCGCCGGCACAGGCGGACGACCGCCACCCGGTTCGCGTCGCTGAGCTCGAAATGGCCCGCCGCCGCCGCCCGCTCGGCGAACAGCATGACGGCCTCGTTCTGCCGCAGCTGGGCGACGGAGTCCGAGCCGTTTTCTTGAGGAAGGTTCAGCGGCGGCACTGGGACCGTCTGCTCGCCCGGCACTTCGAGCGGCTCCCGGCTGGTCGTGATCACGCGTAGCTTGGGCGCGGCACGCAGGACTCCGAGCACCAGCCTGGCGGCGGCATCGATGAGGTGCTCACAGTTGTCGAGGACGAGCAACACCTGCTTGTCCTCGAGCTGGGAAACCAGGATTTGCATCGGAGTCAGGGCCGCCTGATCCCGGAGGTCGAGGGCCGCGAGGACCGCGTCGGCCACCAGAGCCCCGTCGCGGATCTCGGCCAGCTCGACCAGCCAGGCGCCATCGGCGAACCCGCGTGCAAGATCGGCCGCGGCTCGCAATGCGAGTCGGGTCTTACCCACACCCCCTGGCCCGACGAGACTGACGAGCCGGCTCGTGCTGAGCTTCTTTCTGATCTCGGCGAGCTCGCGCCGACGGCCGACAAAGCTCGTCGTCTCGGCGGGCAAATTCCCCAATCGGTGGCGCGGCCTGGCCATTTTGCAGACAACGATAAACCCGCGGACTACGCATCCAATCCGTAATCCTGACGATTCGGCTGGCAAGGCTCCTGGCGCAACCTGAGAGCCATGGCAGATGAGCTCCTGAGCAGACAAGTCGAGGTGACGTTCGTCGCCCGCCCGCCAGTGCGACAGATCGTAGCGGCCGTCGGCGTCAGCGACGTGGAGGTCGACGACCGCCGGCTTCGCTGCCTGGTTCGTGGCAGCTTTCAGCCTCTGCTGGAGGCGCTGCGCGGCTATGAGGTGATCGGCTTCACCTCAATTCCGACGCAGAAGGGAGGTGGTTGATGGTTGCGAAGTGAGTCTCTTCGGTCGACCCGACCATCTGGATGTACCCACGATCACATCTCGACAGGCGCTCATCCATTCAAACAAGGAGAACGACATGACCATCACTCCGACCACCCTCTTTCGGGCATCCGGCGTTGCCGCCTCTGTTGCAGGACTGATCTTCGTCGGCGTCCAGATCAATCACCCCCACCTGGACGCCACCTCCATCACCACGACCGATGTCATGGCTCGCAACTTCCTGAAGATGCTCATGGCCGCCCTGGCCCTGGCCGGCATCACTGGAATGTACCTGCTCCAGGTGACGAAGGTCGGTGTGCTCGGCCTGCTCGGGTACATCCTCTTCGCCGTCGGCTTCCTCAGCATTTTTGGCACCGAATTCGTCGCTGCGCTTGTCCTCCCATCCATCGCGCACAGTTCAACCGCCTACGTCAACGACGTCATCGCCGCGGCCAACAATGGCAAGGCGATCGGTGACATCGGGCTGATGCAGACCGTGATCTACGTCACCGGGATCGCTTACCTGGCTGGCGGCTTCATCTTCGGCATCGCCCTCTTTCGCGCCAACGTCCTCGCCCGCTGGGCTGCAGCACTCCTGGCTGTTGGCACGCTGGCAACCATCGCAATCAGCATCATGCCGCAGTATGAAAGGCTGTTCCCTCTCCCGACCGGCTTGGCCCTCGTCGGCCTCGGCTACTCGCTCTGGTGCCAGCAGCGCACACCGGCCGCTCCGTCCATCCTCAACTCTGTCAGCTTGCAGCTCGACGCGGTCGGTGCCAGGTGACCACTTATGCCACAGCACGCCCTGTCCGACCGAATCGGTCGGCCGGATGGCTGCCATTCGCACTGGTCGCCCTGATCGTCGTCCCGGCCATAGCCGGTTCTATGCGCCTTTTCGAACTGGCTGCTGGTCCGCAGCTGCTGCCCGCTAACCCGCGCATCACTGCTTCGCCAGTGCCCGTGGTCGTGCACATCGTGTGCGCTGTGGCGTACGCCATCCTCGGCGCCTTCCAGTTCTCCCACGGGCTGCGGCGCCGTTGGCCTGGCTGGCACCGGATGGCTGGTCGGGTCCTGGTGGTGCTGGGCCTGACCGTGGCGCTCTCGGCGCTGTGGATGACACAGTTTTATCCCCGCGTGCCGGGCGGTGACCTGGCCTACGTGTTCCGGCTCGCGTTCGGGGCCGGCATGGCTGCCAGCATCATCCTCGGTTTTGACGCCATCCGCCGTGGCGACGTCGCCCACCACCGGGATTGGATGGCACGCGCTTACGCGCTGGCACTTGGTGCCGGGACACAAGTGTTCACCCTGGGTATTGGGAACGCCGTATTCGGCATCAGCGAACTGAACACCGCCCTCATGCTGGGTGCCGGTTGGGGGATCAACCTGGCCGTCGTTGAGTACTTCATAAGCGCCCGAAGCCGAGCTTCTGTGCGGGCCCGAACCCCCAACTTCAGGACCACTACGTGATCGATGTTCCGGTCGTACGCTGCCTCGTCGCCGGCAGCTTTCAACCATTTCTCGATGCGCTGCGCGGTCGCGAGGTCATCAACCTCTGGTCCACGCCAGCGGTCAAATCAATGTCATCAACACGAGTTGAGGGAGACTTTTGATGGATTCTATTGCTGATACTTCGCCGCGCCAGCTGGCCAGAATTGCCGGCGCCCTGTACTTGATCAACATCGTCGCAGGCGCCTTCGCCATCGGCATCGTTCCCGCCTTGTTGGTTGTGTCGGGCGATGCGACAGCCACGGCAAACAACATCCAGACGCACGAGCTGCTCTACCGGCTCAGCCTGGTGGCGCACGTCGTGGTCACCCTGACCAATGTGCCGCTGGCCCTCATATTTTACGAGCTGTTCAAGGTGGTGAACCGAAGGCTTGCCCTGCTCGACGCGTTCTTGATCCTGGTCGCGACCGCCGTTGAGGCCGGCGGCTTGCTCAACGAATTCGCACCGCTCGTCCTTCTGGGCAGCGGAGCATATACCAGCGCTCTGCCGGCGGCACAGCTGCAGGCGCTAGCGTACGTGCCCCACGTATTGT
>DASYKL010000643.1:0-3857 GCA_035995405.1 Chloroflexota bacterium | reverse complement strand
TTGATCACCAACCAGGCTTCAACGCTCGTCGCCAGTCAGCGCAAGGCCAATATGGACGCGCTGCAGCTGCTGTTGGCCGAAGAGCTGCCGACGTTGCCGCTCTATTTCCGCCCCAACGTGACTGCCGCGTCGAACCGCGTGGCCAACTTCGATCCCGAATACGCTTCCAACGGCTATACCTGGAACGTCTGGGACTGGGACCTGCGTTAGGAGCTGGGGACTGGGATTTGGGATCAGGGGGATTTCCCCAGATCCCAACTCCCAACTCCCAAATCCCCCTACATGACGCGCTTCCTCGTACGCCGCACGATCGAGATGTCGATCACGCTCGTGCTTGCCTCGATGCTGCTGTTCGGCATCCTCAATCTCGCTCCTGGTGGCCCTTTCGACGCACGCATTGCGTCCGCCCACATCCAGGACACGACCTATCTCGACCGGCTCAACAAGCTCATCGGCCTGGATAAACCCGTCCACGAGCGGTATCTGATCTGGGTCGCCGGTGTCATTCACGGCGATCTCGGCGAGTCGTGGACCATCGCCCGCGGACAGCCCGTCAGCCGCATCATTGGCTCCCGACTACCCAACACCGTCATGTTGATGACGACAGGGCTGTTCTTCTCGCTGCTCATCGCCATCGTGATTGGCACCATCTCGGCGGTACGTCAGTACTCGTTGGTGGATAATGTCTTCACGGCATTCTCGTTCTTTGGCATCTCCATCCCTGCTTTCTGGTTTGGGCTGATCATGCTGAAGTTCTTTGGCCTCGAGCTGAAGTGGTTTCCCATAGGCGCTATTTACAGCGTTGGCAAGGAGAACGATGTGCTTGACCGGCTGTGGCACCTCATCCTGCCAATGATCGTTCTATCGCTGCTCCAAGTCGCGCAATGGAGCCGCTTTTTGCGCTCCAGCCTGCTGGAGACCATGCGCCAGGACTACATCCGTACCGCGCGAGCCAAGGGCCAGGTCGAACGGCTCGTGCTCTTCCGCCACGCCTTTCGGAACGCCATGATCCCATTGGTCACCGTCATCGCCATTGCCATCCCGTCCTTGTTCGGCGGTGCGATCTTTACCGAGACCATCTTCGCCTGGCCTGGTATGGGCCAGCTGCTCATCAGCTCCGTGGGCGCGCTGGACTGGCCGGTCGCCATGGGCGTCGTGATCATTACGGCCGGCCTGACCATCCTGGCGAACTTTGTCGCCGACCTGACCTACGTCGTCGTCGACCCACGGATCAGGTATTAGCCACGTGGCAACAACCGTCTCCAATCCAAGTGGGGTGCTCGCCGTACCGTCCGCGCCTGAACACGCGGGGAAGTCACGCGTCAACACCAAAGGCGAGCTGGCCATTGTCTGGAGCCGCTTCCGGCGCCACCGTTTCGCGCTGGTTGGCCTCGCCGCGTTGGCCTTTATGGCCCTGATTTCGATTCTGGCTCCATTTGTGGCGCCATATGGGCCAAATGAGATTGATCGCTCGATCACCGACCCGGCTTTGATGTCTCACGGTTTCGCGCCGCCTTCGCCACAGCACTGGTTCGGAACAGACGAGCTCAACCGTGATCTGTTCTCGCGACTCCTTTGGGCCGGCCGCATCTCCCTCGCGGTTGGATTCCTGTCCGTGATCATCGGTGCAACAGTCGGCACGTTCGTCGGCGCCGTCGCGGGGTACTACGGCGGCTGGGTCGACACGGTGCTGATGCGGATCACTGATCTGTTCCTGTCGTTTCCGTTCCTACCGACCTTGATCCTGATCTCGGCCATGCTGCATCAGTACAAGCTCGAAGGCGATGTAACGCTGATCCAGGTGTCAACCATCGTGGCCGTGCTGTCGCTTCTGGGCTGGATGGACACCGCTCGGCTGGTCCGTGGCGAGTTCCTGTCGCTGCTGAACCGCGACTTTGTCACCGCTGCTCGGGCGCTTGGAGCGGGCGGTCCGCGCATCATGCTGTCCCATCTCATTCCGAATTCGATGGCGCCTTTGATCGTGGCGGCATCGCTCAACGTCGGCGCATTCATCATTGCCGAGTCAGCCATTTCGTTTCTCGGCGTCGGCGTCTCACCGCCGACAGCCAGTTGGGGCAGCATGCTCGCGGCATTTCAATCGCAGCTGCGTTATTCGACTGTGGCCGTCCTTCTCCCCGGCGGAGCCATCTTCGTCACCGTGATGGCAATCAACTTCGTCGGCGACGGGCTACGCGACGCGCTCGACCCCTGGCTGCGTAATCGTTAGCCGGTACTCCGCGTGAGGGCCATCGCCTGGCTGGCACTTTCAGTTGTTGCGACGGTGGTGCTGTTGCCCACCGCGGGCCAGGTTGCGGCCCAGCAGCCGCAGTCACAGGAAGCGCGCGTCAACCTGCTGACACAAGGCGAGCCAGACAGCCTGGATCCGGCCAGGGCGAGCTTCGCTTTCGCCAGCGAAGGAGCCATCGTCCGCCAGGTATTCGAGCCGCTGCTGCGTCTCGACGAGCAGCTCACGCCCCAGCCGGCCGCTGCCGAGAGCTATGACGTTTCGCCTGATGGACGCCTGGTCACGTTTCACCTGCGGCCCGATGGGCGTTGGAGTGACGGCCAGCCGGTCACTGCCGCTCAATTCGAGTTCGCCTGGCAGCGCTTACTCGACCCTTCTCGGAAGTCCGACTACGCCGCGTTCTTCGTCAGCGCCGGGATCGACAGTGTGCAGACGCTGGACGACCTGACGTTTCAAGTCCGTCTGAAGCAGTCATTTGGTCCGTTTCCCGATCTCGCGGCACTGTGGGTTGCCGTGCCCGTGCGCCCCGACATCATCGCCGCCAATCCGGACGGCTGGGCGCACGATACGACGACCTACATCGGCAACGGGCCGTTCGTCGCCAGTGAATGGGTCCACCAGGACCACATCACGCTGACGCCCAGCCCGACCTACGCGGCTCACGGCGGTTGGCCGAAGGCGACACTGTCCAGACTCACCGTATCCATGGTCAGCAGTGGCGAAGCCGACCTGGCGGCGTTCATCAGCGGCGAGCGCGATTGGGTCCAGGTCGCCGACGCCGACGTCAACCAGGTACTCAATGACGCGACCCTGGCAGCTCAAGCGCGCCAATACAACGAGCTGACTACGTTCTGGGTGCAGCTCAACAACACGCGCGGCGCGCTCGGCAACGTCACGGTCCGCCGCGCGCTCTCAAAAGGCCTCGATCGGACGGCACTGGTCCGCGACCTCGCCACCGGGATCAGCGTCCCGACGACGAGCATCCTGCCGCGCGGCATGCCCGGCTACCAGGCCAGTCTGGGCCGCGAGCTCGAGTTCGATCCAGCAGGCGCACGCAGCTTGTTGGCCCAGGCCGCTCTCGACTCCAGCCACCCGTTGACGTTCAGCTATCCGCGCGGCCAGGCCTTCCAACGCCGAGCCGAGTACCTGCAGGCGCAGTGGAAGCAGAATCTCGGTCTGGACATCCAACTCGCGACGATGGAGACGCGGGCCTATCAGCAAGCAATCAGCGAAAAGAACTACGACCTGGCGTTTGGTGGGTGGGGCGCCGATTACCCCGATCCCCAGGACTGGTTCGGCACACTGTTCAGTTGTGCGGGTGTTTTCAATGTGTACAACTATTGCAACCCAACGTTCGACCAGATGGTGGCTCGCGCCGACACGGCGACCGCACTCGACGACCGTTTACAGCAATACGCCCAGGCCCAGACGATCCTGATGCAAGATGTGCCCGTGGTGCCATTGTTCATGCGCGGCCGACTGGTGCTGATCAAGCCATGGGTCCGTTCCGTCGACGGCGGCCCGCTCCCGATAACGGCACAGGATGACTACCCCGGCAGCCTGTTCCTCGATAAGGCCCAGATCTTGCCCCACTAGGGGAGTTGGGATTTAG
>DASYKL010000642.1:0-5612 GCA_035995405.1 Chloroflexota bacterium | reverse complement strand
GGCGAAACCTCGATAGGGGTGACGCCCTGGCTGCGGAATTGGGCCAGGAAGCTGGACGCGAGGGCTTGGCCACCGGGGGTGACGGCTACCAGCAGCGACAGCGCCAGTGCGGCGGCGAGGCCGCTCGCGGCGACGCGCCAGGGTGTTGCAATGCGCGAGAGAAACATCGGGCGAGGCTCCTGAGCATGAACGGGAACAGCAATTGGTTTGGCTTCGCGGCGGCGCCAGTCGAGTCGCTCACGGGCGAGCGCTGTCTCAGCGGCCGAGGGTAGGCTGGTCGGGGCGAGCAGCGACAGGGCTTCACTGACATCGGTAGCTTCGCCGCGCAGATCGGCGAGGAGGCGCTGGCAGCCGGCGCACGTTGCGAGATGATCCGCCAGACGCGGTGACTGGTCTTCCTGATCGAGCCAGGCGCGCCACACTCCGACCTCTGGGCAAGCGCTGATCGGGGACGTCATGGGTGGGTTTGCCTCCGGTAAATAGAGCGGAATGCGTGCTCGGCGCGAGCCAGGAGAACCCCGACCGAACCGATCGCCAGGCCGAGGGTCTCGGCAATCTCGGCATACGAATAGCCTGAGTGGCGCAACAGAAGACACTCGCGCTGACGCTCGGGTACTTCGGCGAGCGCACGGCGGACTTCGGCCTGGTCTTCCCGTCGGACGAGGTCGTCGGATGGGCCGCCGAAAGTGCTTTCGAGTGGCTCTTCGAGTCGGCCGACGCGTTCCAGACGCGCCTGGGCTCGTTTGGCGGAACGCAAGCGATTAAAAGCCAGATTGAGGCCGACTCGCCGCAGCCAGGCACCTACTTCATGGTCAGGCCTGGCTTGCAGTGCCGCGTCTTCAGAGAGCTTGAGAAACGCCTCCTGAAGGCTGTCCTCGGTTTCCATGCGGTCGCCGAGGACGCGATAAACCAGGCCGAAGAGCTCGGCATAGAACTGGGCGAAGAGCGTGTCGAAACGCGACCCCTGCAGGGATGTTGGTTCGGCGGAGGCCTCACCGCGGGGCAGCTCGGTCAGTTTCAGCACGCCCTGCTCCGGGCTGTGCTCCGGCTCGTTGTGGCCATTCACCAACAGAACACCACCATCGGGCGATTCTGCGACACCCGCGGTTGGCGGCCCAATTCCGCGGAGGTATCTCGTTCTTCGAAGGGATCACACTCGCACGTGTCGGCGCAGGATCAGGCGCCGCTCACGCCCGTCACCGTACGCCGCTGACGGAGCCACTCCTATACTGAGCCGTGGTGACTCCGGCAGCCCAGATCAGTGTTCAGATTCGTCTTTTCGCGTCCTATCGCGAAGCGGCGGGCACTCGTTCGCTCGAGGCACCCGTCAGTCAGGGCGCAACCGTGGCGGATCTGGTCGAGCTGCTCGCGGAGCGCATCCCCGCCCTGCGAACGGCACCAGGATTGATCGCCGTCAATTACACCTATGTCCAGCCGGACTTCGAATTGCACCAGGGCGACGAGGTGGCCTTCATCCCACCCGTCAGTGGCGGTTGATGTTCAAAGTCATCGACGGCCCCCTTGAGGGCATCGACCTCGAATCCGAAGTGCGCACCGACGCCGACGGCGCGATCATCGTCTTTCGTGGTGTAGCCCGCCGCTACTCGCGCGGCCGCGACGTCGTCCACCTCGAATATGAGGCCTACGCGGAGATGGCCGAGAAAGTCATGGCCCAGATCGGCGAGGAGATCAAAGCTCGTTGGCCTGTCAGTGGTGTGGCGATCGTCCATCGCACGGGTGTGCTCGAGATCGGACAAGCCTCCGTAGCGATCGCCATTGCGGCGCCGCATCGCGGCGAGGCATTCGAGGCGACCGAATACGCCATCGATCGGCTGAAGCAGATCGTGCCAATCTGGAAAAAGGAAGTGTGGAGCGACGGTGAACAGTGGATCGGCTGGGAACACGAGCAGCATCAGGTGACCAGTGACCATTCAGCTTGAAAAGACGCGCGCGCCGCTGATCTTCCAGGCCCGTGTCAAAGCCACCCCGGCGGTGGTCTTCGACGCCTTCTTCCGCGATCCGACGCGCTGGTTGTGCCGCGAGGCGAGCGTCGACTTGCGGGTCGGCGGCGAGCTGCGTCTGTGCTGGCCGGATGGCTGTTTTGTCGGTCACTTCGTTCAGTGCGAGCCGATCACCGTGGCTCGTTTCAGCTGGGGCATGGAAGGCGACAGCTTGCCACCGACGATGGTCGTCGTCAGCACTGCCTCAGCTGGCGGCGAGCAAACGGCACTGGAGCTCGAGCACTACGGCTTCGGCAGCGGGCCCGAGTGGGACATGCTGTACGTGGGCGCCGCCCGCGCGTGGGCCGCCTATGTGAAGAATTTGCGCGCAGTGCTCGAGACGGGCGTCGATCTGCGCGAAGAAGACGAGTAGCCCCCGAGCCTCCGACCGATCAGCCAGGCCGTCAGCGCTAGCGGCAGAAACCGGATGAACCAGACGCGGACGTTGGGCGAATGAGCATCAGCTGACGGATCGGGCAGGTGCTTGATGCGGTCGAACTGCAGCAAGCGCTTGGTGCGCTCGTCCAGCCTGGCGTCTGGTTTGAGCAACGGTAAAGCCGGGTCGCCGATGCGCGCGCCGATGCCGAGCAGTCGCAACAACGGACTATCGGCGAACATGCGTCGGCCGTTGAAGGCCCGCTCGATGAAGGCGGTGCAGTCTTCACCCACAAACGGATGGCCTTCGATCGAGTTCAGCCGCTCGACCGCTTCGTCGAGGGCGGTTTCGTTGAGGCACCGAACGTCGGTGGCTAGCACGGTGACGTCCCAGCCGCCACGATCGCGTTCTTTGAACTTGTCGTAGGGGGTCCAGTTCAGGCCATTCTTGAACGTGAGGTCCCAGGTGCCGACCAGCTGCTCGGCGACGTAGTCACGTTCGCCATCAATAGTGACGTGGATGCCGGCGTGCATGGCCAGCGACGGCTCGCCAGGTTTGGGAAACAGCCCGACGATCCAGCGGTCCAACGCTTCGAGCGGGCGAATGAATGTCAAGCCGATCGCGCTGCGGCCATCGGACTGAAAGACGAATCCTTTGATGGCCGTCACTCGGCCCGGTCTGTTGCTGTAGGCGGCCTGGGACTTCGGCACACGCCGCCCTATGCGTCCGGCGTGCCACGCCTCACCGCGGCTAAAATATTCATGGTGCCAGCAAAAAGGATTCTCGCCGTGGTGGCCTGCGGCTACTTGCTGGCGAGCTGGGCGATGAATCCTGTGTCGGCCATCTTGCCGACCATCACAGCGGACCTCGGCATCGATGTCACTCGCGCCGGCTGGATCATGAACGCCTATTTCGTGCTGCTCGTCGGCGGCGTGCTGGTCGCTGGTCGTCTCGGCGACGCCTTCGGCCACGGCACACTCTTCCGCACTGGCTGCGTCGTATTCGCCGTGGGTTCGGCCATCGCGGCGCTGCCGGGCGGCTTTGTGCTGTTGATCGCTGGCCGAGCCATCCAGGGCCTGGGCTCAGCCATGCTTTTCGGCACGAGCCTGGCCATCGTCGCCACCGTCTATGCCGGCCCACGCTTGGGTTGGGCGGTCGGCATCCTGACGGTTTCCTCAGGTGTCGCGTCGGTGCTCGGTACATGGGCCAGTACCTTCCTGATCCAGAACACGAACTGGCACTGGACATTGGTCATTCCGGCTGGGATTGGCCTGTTGGTGGCCGCATGTGCCGGGGGCCTGCCTGCCGAGCGTCGAACGCTCGTCAAAGACGTGGATTGGCTGGGCGGCGGGCTTCTGTTCGGCGCATTGTTCTTCGTGCTGCTCGGCTTGAACCACCTCCACGAAGGGCCCGAGACGTTCACAGCCGGGGCGCCCTATCACTTCACGATGCACGCCGTGGCGTTGGTGTTTTTCGTGCTGTTCCTGTGGCGACAGCTCAGCACGCCGCGACCGCTCATCCAGCTGCGTCTGTTGCGCATCCCGCGTTTGAGCAGCGGCGTGATCGCCAACGGCATCGCCCACTCGAGCATGTTGGCGACAGGACTGCTGATTCCGTTTCTGATCGAACGCGGCCAAGGCTACTCGCCGACCCAGACCCAGCAGCTCCTGTTGACGCAGCAGCTGAGTTTGATCGTGTGTTCGTTATGCGGAGGCTGGCTCTATTCGCGCCGCGCGAGCCCGCTCATCGGCATCCTGTCGATCGGCGCGATTGCCGTTGGCCTCGCTGTGCTTGGCCGCGTCGGTGCGGACCTGCCGTACATCGCGCTGTTTCCTGTCGTCGCTTTGCTGGGTGCTGGATTGGGCGTGTTCACGTCGGTCAACAACACGGCGGTCATGGCCTCAGTCGGCGCCGACCAGCGCGGCTTCGCGTCCGGCCTGGTCGAGACGACGCGTCAGCTGGGCCATTCCCTCGGCGTGAGCATCTCGAGTGGCGTTCTGCAGGCGACGCTGGCCGCCGCCGCGATTCCGCAGCTCGGCTACCGCGATGGGTTTTCCGAGGCGGCTTCGGCAATGGCTCTGGTCGCCGCCATCGGCGTGCTGGTAGTGCTGTACCCGGTACTCAGGGGGCCGCGAGCATCTCTGCCAGCAGTACTGGGTCCGCGTTTCCGCCCGACAGAATGACGCCGACGCGCTGACCGCGCAGGTCGAGCTGTCCTGACAGCAGGAGCGCGACGGGCACAGCGCCTGTCGGCTCGACCAGGATCTTCAGACGCAGCAGCATGTACTTCATGGCGTCTTTGACTGCCTCATCAGAAACGGTCCGCACGCTGTGACCGAGACGCTGGACGATGGGAAACGTCAGGGCGCCTGGCTGTTGGGTACGCATCCCATCGGCGATGGTGTCGGGCGGATCGATCTTGACGGGTTGGCCGGCCTGCAGACTGAGCACCCAGTCGTTCGAGGTGTCAGTTTCGACGCCGACGACTTTTACGTTGGGAACAAGCGCCGTGGCAACCACGACCGTCCCAGAGAGCAACCCGCCACCACCAACGGGCACCAGCAGCCAGTCGAGCGGCCCGATGTCTTCGATCAGCTCCAGGGCGGCTGTCCCCTGGCCGGCCATGATCAGCGGATGATCGTATGGCGGCACGAGCGTCAACTGCCGTTCGTCCGCCAGCCGTCGGGCGATTGCCTCGCGGTCTTCGGTCAGGCGGTCGTAGAACACGATCTCGGCGCCATAGCCGGCCGTGGCGGCGACCTTGAGCGATGGCGCGTCGGTCGGCATGACGATCGTCGCCCGGATGCCCAGCTCACGGGCTGCCAACGCGACACCCTGGGCATGGTTGCCTGACGAGAAGGCGACCACGCCGCGGGCGTGCTCGTCAGGCGTCAAGCAGACCAGGCGGTTGTATGCGCCGCGGAATTTGAAGGCGCCACCCCGTTGCAGGTTCTCGCATTTGAAGAAGACGGTCGCGCCGACACGCGCATCGAGCGTCCGCGACGTGAGCAGCGGGGTGCGATTGGCGACGCCGCGCAGGCGCTCAGCGGCGGCGTTGACATCAGCCAGGGTGATGGCGAACTGAGAAGTGGGCGGGTTCATCCTCACGCAACGCTAACGGATTTCTGCGCTCACTTTAGCCGGCCCTTAACAGGTCGAGGTGGATACTGTGTGCAGCGAGTGCACGAGTTCGCTTACCACCCACTGGTTCCCTGCCCGTGCGGCTCTGGTGCTCG
>DASYKL010000641.1:0-21680 GCA_035995405.1 Chloroflexota bacterium | reverse complement strand
CGCGGACGGGGGTGCCACGATCACCCTGGCCGACTACGGTCCTGGCTCGGCGCTGTTCGCCGTCCCGACGGTCCAGGCTGGGACCGTTGTGGCCGTTCGCGTCGGCGCGGTGGAGGAGCGGCTGGTCGTGCGTGGGAACGGTTTCGCGGTGGTCCCAACGGCGTACGTCAGCGCCACGATCGACCATCGGGCGCTCGATGGCATGGACGCGGGCACCTTGCTCGGGACGCTGAAGCGGTTCCTCGAAGACGGCGGCTGAGGGTATGGGCGAAACGCTCATCCGCATGCCCAAACTGGCCGACACGCTGGTCGAAGGCACGCTCGGCCAGTGGCTGAAACAGGTCGGCGACGCGGTCGGCTCAGGGGAACCGCTGGCGTCGATCGAGACTGACAAAGTAACCACAGAGCTGAGCTCGCCGACGCGCTGAGCGCGGCGATCTCCATCGCCAGCCCCAGGACGTTGCGCGTGTCCGCATCCCGTACGACGGCGTGACGCGCAGCCGAACCGTCGGTGCTCGCCACGCTCAGGCCCAGATGAACCGCTGGATGCTGCCAAATCCCGTGCCCGGACGCGTCAAACGCGGCGTTTGCCTGCGGGACGACCTGCACTGATTTCAACAGCGCCTCGACGAAGAAAGGCGTGTACGACGGTTCGACACCGCGTTGGTGCCAGGCTTCGCAATACTCCTCGAGGCGAGCCGCCAGGCGCGACAGATCTACTTCGATGACGCTGCTCGCCTGCGGGATGACTGCCACCAGTGTGGCCAGGGCTGCAGGCTTTTCAGGAGCAGCGGCGTGGCCGTTGACAGACACGGCGCCGCGCTGGCCGCGGTCGACTCGTGCCAGGCTGCGCAGGGCTTCGCCGATCCGCCGGCGGTCGGGAATGAGAAAATCTTCCATCGGCCCGCTGGCTGGAATGCCGGCCACGTCGGCCATCGCCAGTCGCTCCACGGGCGCTCGCAACTCATCAAAGGCGTTCTCAGCGACCGTCGCCGCGATTTCCGCTCCCAGCCCCATGGCGCGCGTGTCTTCGTGGACCACGCACAGCCGACCGGTGCGTCGGACCGAATCCACTATTGTGTCCAGGTCGAGCGGATTCAGCGTGCGTGGATCAATCACCTCCACTTCGATGCCGTCTGCCGCCAGCTGCTCCGCCGCCGCAAGTGTCTCGTGCAAGACCCAGCCCCAAGCCACCACGGTGATATGCGAGCCAGGGCGCACGACGTTGGCTCGGTCGAGCGGCACCAGGTATTCACCCTGCGGAACCTCGCCGCGAATGGCGCGATACGTCCGTTTGTGTTCCAAAAACAGAACCGGGTCGGGGTGGCGGATGGCCGCCGTGAGCAAGCCCTTGGCGTCGGCCGGGGTGCTGGCAGCGATCACCCGCAGACCTGGGACGTGCGCGTAATACGCCTCCACGCTCTGTGAGTGGTATGGACCACCGCGTAAGCCGCCGCCGTAGGCGGTGCGAACGACGAGTGGGCAGCCCGCGTCGCCATTAGTGCGAAAGCGCATGCGCGCGGCGTCCGAGATGATGTGGTCGGCGGCAGCGTGCATGAAATCGGCGAATTGAATCTCGGCGACTGGGCGCAGACCGCGCAGCGCCATCCCGACCGCCAGGCCGGCGATACCGAGCTCCATCATCGGCGTATCGACGACCCGCCCCGCGCCGAATTCAGCCAGCAAGCCGTCAGTTGCACGGAACACCCCGCCCAGCTGCCCGACATCTTCTCCCAGGATGATGACGCGCTCATCGCGCTGCATCTCGTCGCGCAGCGCTTCGCGAACAGCCTCGATCAGGGTCAGCGTGCGAGTGACGGCTGGCGCGGTCGTCATGTGCGACCCTGTGATGGTACCTAGGTCGGGAGCTTGGAGTTGGGAGTTGGGAGTTGGCTGGGGTGCCAGATGCGGCCTTCCTGGGAGAAAATGGGGTCCGTCTCGGCCGGTAGTGCGGCCAGGTCGGCCGCGTGCTCGGCCATGACCAGCGCCGAGACGGCGGCGTCGAACGCATCCTCTGACGCCGCGGCGGACCGGACGTGCTCGGCATCGAGTCGCGGGTAGCGTTCAGCGAGATAGGTGGACCGCGCCGTGCCGCTCGACTTGCGGACGGGGCCGGTCAGTAGACGCGGATAGATCTCGACGACGACGGGCCAGCCGCCGACCGTAAAGGGCCAGATGGTGGCGCCCTGCGCATGAAGGGCGTGCAGCAGAGGCATGCCTCGTAAGGAACCGGTACCGACTGCGCCGGCACCGCCGATCTGGAACATCGACTTGGGCGCGATGCCGTTGACGCGCGGGAGGGCGGCTTCGCAGCGCCGCAGGGGCGGGTCACTACATACTGGCCGGGGTCGGCCGCGGCGGCCCCAGAACGGCGGGGCGCACGCCGCCAGCCAGCGTTCGCCGTGCGCGGCGACGTGGGCCCACAGGTCAGGCGCCTCGCGCGCGCCGAGCTGAGTCATAAACCAGGCAGGGAAGGAGAAGCCGAAGTCCAGACCGACGACAAACGGGGCGTGTGCAGTGCGCGATAGGCGCAGCAGGTGGTCGCCAATGGCCGCCCGGTCCCGCCCCGCCTCCAAGCGAACGAGACGCCCAGGTTCTACTGCTTCGGCGAGCCAGATCCGACGATGCGCCAGCAGCCGATCGCCCGACCAGTCGATCGCGATCAGCCGCACCATGTCCACACCTTGCGCCTCGTGAGTCTACGGAGGATCTGTTCCGCCCGACGCGGAACGTATCGCTCTGTACACTGTATGCAACGCGGATTGACTTGAGTGGCGGTGCAGGACAGCGGCTGGACATACCTCTCGGAGGAATTCATTGAAGACCTCGAGCGCGCTATCGCTGGCAGCCAGACGATCAGCTCCGTCCTGCATGCCTATGGCATCAACCGCGGGACGTACTACTCGTGGCTGGACATCGGCGAAGGTCGCATGACCCGCTGGCGCGACGGAACACCCATCTCAAACGACATGCAAACGAATTGCCGTCGCCTGTCCAGGCGAGTGCTCCGCGCGCGCGAACAACAGCTGCGAGCCAAGCGCCAGGCGCTGCGCTAGTCGTCTTCGAAGCGGCCAGCCTTCAGGCGCTGCAGCCAGGTCGGCTCAACGTGGTGGCCGTTTGAGCCGTTGGCGCCATTGCTGCCGCCGTGGCCGTTGGCGCCGTTGGTCGGCCCGTGTCCATTCGTGTCATGGACGGCGGCTGTCGTCGCGCCAGCCGCTACTGGCACCGCTACCGGTGCAGGTAGCGGACGATTGGCGGGAAGCGCGACGTGCTCACCAACCGCTGGTTTGCCGCGGCCTGGTCGGAAGACGAGATTTTGGACATCGTCGAGCAGCGTGTACAGCGACGGGGTGACGAAAATCGCCAGCAGCGTTGAAGACAACAGGCCACCTATGACGACAACCGCCATTGGCGCGCGCGACTCCGCGCCTGGCTCCAGCTTCAGTGCCAGTGGCACCATACCGAATGTCATGGTGGCCGTGGTCATCAAAATCGGCCGCAAGCGCACGCGGGCCGATTCGGCCAAAGCCTCCGTACGACCCATGCCGCGTTTTCTCAAGGTATTGGTGAAGTCGACCAGTAGGATGCCCGTCTTGGCAACGAGACCCACGGCCATGATCAAACCAATGATCGAGAAAATATTCAGCGTGTTGTGTGTGACCCACAGGCCGAGCAGCGCACCCACGATGCCGAGCGGTACGCCGAGGATCAGCACGATCGGGTAGAACCACGACTCGTACAGCGCAACCAGGAGCATGTACTCGAGCAGGATGGACAGGACAAGCGCCTGACCCAGGGTGGCGAAGGCGTTATTCAACTGCTGGACACCGCCGCGCAGCTGGTAGCTGTAGCCAGCCGGCAATTCGATCTGCTTCATGGCCGTGGTGACGTCTTTGGCGACGTCGCCGATTGGCCTACCCGTGGCCGTACCCGTGATCGTGGTGGTGCGATTGCGATCGACGCGCTGAATCTGGGTCGGCCCCGTGCCATAGCCGATCGTGGCGATCTGACCCAGCGTGACAATCGTCGGTGTAGTGGACGTGGTCGACGTTGCGGCCGCATTGCCCGCCTGACCCGTACCAACTGGGATGGCCGACAGGTTCGCCAGATTCAGACGATCGGTGTCCGAGGCGATCAACGTGATGTCGAGCTGCGTCTGCCCGGCTGGGCGGAACGGTGTGACGACCGAGCCGCTGACGGCGGTGCGCAGCGCAGTCGCCACAGCCTGAGACGTGACGTTGAGCTGGGCCATCCTGGTCCGGTCGAGCTGGATATGGAGCTCCGGGTTACCACTGTTGCTGCTGTTTCGCACATCAGCCAGGCCGGGAATGGTCGACATGGTGGTAATGACCTGGTCGGAAATCTGGTTCAGCGTGGGCAGATCGGGCCCGGCCAGTTGCACGTTCACGCTGGCGGTACCGCCACCACCGAAGCCGCCGCCGCCGCCCAGCGGACTGGGCGCGTCAGCATTGACGGTCACGCCGGGCATGCGTCGGCCGATCGTGCGGATCTCGTCAATCATCTGGAAGACCGACTTGTCGCGCTGGGCCTTGGGCACGACCTGCACATCGAGGCTGGCACGACCGCCGCCGCGACCAAAGCCGCCGCCGCCACCAGACACTGAAGTGAACACGTACTGCACCTCAGGCATCTTGAGGAGAATGGCTTCCATCTGCTTGGCGTTGTCGTCGATGACGGGCAGCGCGGTGCCTGGCGGCGTGTTGATGTTGACGGAGAACTGATTCGAGTCTTCCTGTGGCGCGTATTCGCTGCCGATCAGGCCAAGCGGCACCAGCGACACGGTGGCGCCGACCAGGCCGATACACAGCAGCAGGATCAGCCAGCGGAACTTGACCGCACTGGGCACCATGTGCGCCACGCCGCGGCCGAGAGCGTCGAACTTGCCGTCCCACCACACGCCGAAGCGCGCCAGTGGTGAGGTTTGGTTGGCCTTATCGTCGTGGCCCAACCAGCGCGAAGCCAGCATCGGCGTCAGCGTGAACGAAATCAGCAGCGAGAAGAGTGTGGCCGCGACGATGGTCAGACCGTATTGGCGGAACAGCTGGCCAAGGATGCCGCTGATGAACGCCAGTGGGGTATAGACGACGACATCGGCCATCGTAATGGCGATGGCCGCCATACCGATTTCGCTGCGGCCCGTGAGCGCCGCTTGAAACGGACTTTCGCCGAGCTGCAGGTGGCGGTGGATGTTCTCCAGCACCACGATCGAGTCGTCGACCAGGATGCCGATCATCAGCGCCAGCGCCATGAGGCTCATGATGTTCAGGCTGAATCCCAGCGCGTACATGATCAAAAAGGTGCTGATCAGACTGGTCGGAATCGCGAGCAGCACGATGACGGTGTGCCGCCAGGCGTGCAGGAACAGCAGCATGACCGCGCCGACCAGCAGCACCGACAACAGCAAGTCGTGCTGGATGGCGTCGAGTGATGCGCGCGTGAAGATCGAGGTGTCGTTGGTCACGACGATCTGCGAGCTGCTGGGCAGCAGATTCTGGAGCTTGCGCAACGCGACGCGGACGTCGTCGCCGACCTGCAGCGCGTTCGCGTCGGACTGCTTGACGATCTGCAGCCCGACGGCATCCTGTCCGTTCAGCCGCAGCAGCTGGGTCTGCGTCTTGTACCCCCGGTTGATCGCCGCCAGGTCGTGCAACAGGATCGGCCCGCCGTTTGTCGTCTGGCTAATGACCAGGTTCGACAGATCGTCGAGTGTCTGGAATGCACCGAGTGAACGGACGTCCAGCGTCTGCGTGTTTTGCTGGATGGCACCGACCGGCGCGTCGACGTTGGCGCTGGTCAGCGCAGTGGTGATCTGCGACAGGGTCAGGCCGTAGGCAGCCAACTTGGCGTAGTCGACTTTGACCTGAATCTCACTTTGCAAACCACCGGACAGATTGACGCTGCCGACGCCTGGAACCGATTGCAGCGTGGGAATGAACTGATCGTTGGCGACTTGAAACAGCTGGTCTGGTTTTCCGCCTGTCAGCGCCACTTCCATGATCGGCTGCGCATTCGGGTCGGCCTTGTTGACGCGCGGCTCGCCCGCATCCGCTGGCAATCGCGCGCGAATGGCGTTGACCCGCCGCTCGACCTCGAGCGCCGCCTGGGTTGGGTCGGTGCCATCGACGAGCTGGACGCTGACGTTGGCGCTACCTTCGTTCGAGCTTGACGTGACGCTCGAGACACCTGGCATGCCCGAAACAGCGTTTTCGACAGGAATGGTGAGGAGTTGTTCGACGTCCTGGGCCGTAGCGCCCGTGTACGAAACCGCGACGCTGACAAACGGCACGCTGATCGGCGGGAGGCGATCGATCTTCAAGAACGAATACGCAACGCCGCCCATGATCACCAGGCCTAACAGGCCCATGAGCACTGTCAGCGGGCGAACGACCGCCAATCGGGTGAGTGACATCTTCAGTTACTCCTCTCGCGCCCCGCGCGACTGACTACCCACCCTGTCCCTGACCTGCTGGTTGCGGTTGGCCACCCTGGCCGCCCTGTCCACCTTGTCCACCTTGACCGCCCGGGCGCTGGCCAGGTGCCTGGTTGACGACCTGGATCGACGCCCCGTCACGCAGACCGGTCTGGCCGACCACCACTACTTGCTCGCCTGGAGCCAGGCCCGAGACCACCTCGATCGAGGTGCTGTCGGACATGCCGATCTGCACCGGCCGCTGGCTAGCTTTGCCGTTGTCATTGACAAAGACGACCTGCGATGTGCCCTGCTGGACGACCGCTTCACGCGGCACCAGAATCGCGTCGGGCTTCTGGGCGGCGATGACCTGCACCTGGGCAAACATCCCAGGCAGGAGCCGTTGATCGGGCTGCGTCGGCGCGATCTTGGCATCAAACGTGTGTGCCCGCGCGTCGCCCGCGGGAGCGACGGAGACAACCTTGGCTGGGAACGCCACGCCCGGATAGGCCGGCACCGTCAGGTTCACGTCCAAACCGGGCTGGACCTGACCGAGGCGCGCCTCTTCGACCGTTACGTGGACCTCGACGGCACCGCTGGCCAGGGTCAAGATGGGCGACGACGGTGTCGCAAAGGCGCCCGTCGCCAGGAGCTTGCTGCCGACCACACCGTCAAACGGAGCGACGACGGTCGTTTGATCGAGATTCGCCTGGGCTAGCGCGACGGCTGCCTCGGCCTGCGCCACGCCAGCGACGGCTGCTTGCAAGTCGGCGTCGGTGTAGGCGTTCTGCTTACTTTGCATCTGGGCGACCATCTGATCGATCACCGACTGCTGCTGGGCCAGGTCCGTATCGGCGCCTGGGCGCATGGCTTTGGCCAGCGTCTGCTGCGCCTGGGCGATGGCCGATTGCGCTTGACGAATGTCTTCGCCGGTCGGCCCGCTGTTCAGGACGTCTACCTTGGCCTGGTCGCTGGTGAGCTTTTGGGTAGCGGCCTCGAGTGAGCTTTGTAGCTGCGTCAGCTGGGCCGCCTGTGTGCCGTTGACAACCGCGTCGAGCTTGGCTTGATCTGCCTTCAGCTTTTGCTGGGCCGACACGAGCGTGCTTTGCGCGCCAGCTTGCTGCGAGGCGAACGTGCCATTCTTCAACGAATCGAGCTTGGCCTGATCGGCTTTGAGCTTTTCGCTGGCCGTAGTCAGCGCGCTCTGGGCAGTGGCTTGCTGAGAAGCGATAGTGCCGTTTTGCTCGGCGGCCAGCTTGGCGCGGTCGCTCTTCAGCTTCTCCTGCGCGGTAACCAGGGCGCTCTGCAGCGTGGCCTTGCTGGCGGGGGCACCGCCGTTGAGCAGCTGAGTCAACTGCGCTTGAGCCGAGGCGAGCTGCTGCTGGGCCGAAGCAGTGGCCGAGTCAGCAGCGGTCCTTGCCGCGGAGCACTGGGTGGGGTTCAGCGTGTTGCCGTTTGAGTCGACGGCGCAAGCGCCACCTGAGCCACCACTGCTACTGCCGCTCGCCGGTCGCGTCGGATGGTCGAGAGCCGTTTTGGACGAGTTAGCCGCGTCCACCGCGGCTTGCGCCGCCGCCACCAGCTGGCGGGCTGCCTGAATCTGCGCGTCAGGGGGGCCGTTCGCCTGGTCGATGCCTGCCTGAGCCGCGTTGACCACGGCGAGATCGGTAGTGACGTTGCTCTGAAGCGTCTGCAAGTCAGCGGCAATCGTTCCTGACAGGTTCTGCAGCGCGGCCTGCGCCGACGCGATCTGCGCGTTGTCGGTATCGACCGCGCTCTGGGCAGCCTGCAGGTCCGAGGCAGTGGTTCCGCGCAGGTTGTCGAGGGCGGCCTGGGCGGCAGCCAGCGAGAACTTGTCGCTATCCACGGCACTCTGCGCCGCTTGTAAGTCCGAGGCGCTCGAGCCGGTGAAGTTATCCAGCCCCGCCTGGGCCGCGATCAGAGCAGCGGCATCGGAATCGACTGCGCTCTGCGCCGCCTGCCGTGTGTCGTCGGCCGCGCCTTTGAGCAGCAGCGACAGCTTGGCGTTTGCCGAGTCGACGCCCGCCTGGGCCCCGCGGACATCCTCAGGTCGACCTTGTTGCAAAGCGGCCAGCTTGATCTGCGCCTGGGTAACCTGAGCCTCCGCGGCCGCGACGTCTTCGGGCTTGGCGCCCGCCTCGACCTGAGCCAGTTTGGCCCGTGCGGAGAGGAGGGCGGCCTGAGCCTGGAGGAGCTGCGCGGGCAGCGCGCCCTGATCAATGACCGCCAACGTATCACCGCGGTGGACGGTACTGCCGACGTCGACCGGGACGTCCTGAATGATGCCCGACGTGCGCGTGACGACGTTCACCTGCTGCGTTGATTGGACTGCTCCCGCATAGCCAAGCACGCTGCTGATCGGCCCGACGCCAACCGGCACGGTGCGAACCACCAACCCGCCGCCACCACCTGGGGGGCCGCCCTGCTGCGCTTTGGCAGGTTCAGGCTGGACGAGGACCAGCGACGCAACGGGGATCGCGACGGCCGCAACCAGGACCGCGGCAATCGACAGAGCGACGGGCTTGTTGGCTGTGATTCGGCGGAATAATTGGATCACGGATCAAATACCTCAGGGCGCAGGCAGTGGTCAGTGGGCACGCACAGAACCCCCGATCACTGGGAGTATGCTGTGCAACTCTCTAATGCCCGAATAACGACTTGTTAAGGCCGTGCTAACGCTCAGGGTACAACGACCGCTTGACGGGCTGACTGCGCTCGTGTGACAGGCGTTCGTTGCCATTCGTTGGCTACTCGTACCAAAGCTCCTGACTCAACCTGGAGGAGGTCTTTTTGATTCGTCGTACGGTCTCGCGCGCCTTGTGCGCGCTCGTCCTGCTGGTTTCGCTCGCCGCCCCGGCCGCGGCGCCAGTTGGCGCTCAGCAAACGCAGGACACGCGGTTTTTTTCGCAGACAGGTTTTCGTATCGACAATGATTCGTTCTGGGATTTTTTCCAGCATCGTGGTGGCGTGCGGACCTTCGGCTATCCCGTGTCGCGCCAGTTCAGGCTGGACGGTTTCCCGGTCCAGATTTTCCAGCGCGAAGTGCTGCAGTTGTGGCCCGATGGTGGTGTTCACACGCTGAATCTCCTCGATGCTGGCTTGATGCCGTACACGAAGATCAACGGCAGCACGTTTCCGGCGCCAGATGCCGCAATGACTGCCAGCACCCCGACGCCGAGCGATCCGGCCTACGCCAGCAACATCGTGCAGTTCGTTCAGGACCAGGCGCCGAATTCATACGACGGCGAAGCGGTCAACTTCGGGCAGACCTTCAGTACGACGGTGTCCGCTCAAGATGCGCCTGACGCATCTGAATCCCTCCTGCCGCTGTTCGACCTGGACATCTGGGGCGCTCCGACGAGCAAACCGGCGCGCGATCCAAGCAACAACAACTTCATCTATCAGCGCTTCCAGCGCGGCATCATGCACTACGACAAAGGCTGCGGCTGTACCCAGGGCCTGTTGCTGGCCGACTATCTGAAAGCGGTGATTACCGGCAACAACCTACCGACGGACCTCGCTGCTCAGGTGCAGACATCGAAGTACTACAAGCAGTACGCGCCTGGAAAACTGCGCGGCATCGCCCGACCGAATGAGCTTGCGGCCAGCGACGACCTGAGCAATGCGTTCGACCAGCAACAAGCTGGCGGCAGTGGCGCAGCGACCACGCCCGTCGCGGGAACCACGGCACCCGCCGGTGGCTTTGGCTACGGCTTCCAGGTCCACATGTGGGACGTCAGCAGCCAGGCCAAAGGGTTCGCGGTCGGCAATGTCAAACTGGCTGGATTCAACTGGATCAAGCACCAGGTCGAATGGCAGGCCGTCGAGCAAGTTCAAGGCCAGTACGATTGGACTGAGCTCGACTCGATTATCAACGCTGACACCGGTGCAGCCTTGAATGTCATGGTCAGCGTGCAACACGCCCCGACGTTTTATCGCACAGCGGCCAGCGGTTTGATGCCATCCGATCCGAGTACGTATCAGCGCTTCATGCAGGCAATGGCGACCCACTACGCCGGCAAGATCAAGATGTACGAGCTGTGGAATGAGGAGAATCTGGCGCGCGAGGCCGGCCAAGGAAACGTCAATCCGGCGACCTATTTGCCGTTGCTGAAGGCCGGCTATGCCGGGACGAAAGCCGGCGACTCGGCAGCCCAGGTCCTGCTTGGTGCGCTGAGCCCAACGGGCACCACGCAGCCGGGCGTGTCGATGGATGACCTGGCCTATTTACGTGGCCTGTACGCGTTGAACAACGGCGAAGTAAAGAACTACTACGACGTTCTGGCCGCGCACCTGAGCGGGTTCTCCAACCCACCGGACTGCACGCCTGCAACGCCACAGTGCAGCCTGTCGAGCGCGTGGAACACCGACCCGAGCTTTTTCGCGTTTTATCGTCTGGGCCAATATCGCGATGTGATGAGCCAGGCGAGTGACGACAAGAGGATCTGGTTAACGGAGTTCGGCTACGACTCGAGCACGCTGGCCGTGCCCGGGTATGAGTATTCGACTTACATATCCGAAGACGCACAGGCTCGCTTCCTCGTCCAGGCACTCCAGATTGCTCGCCAGACGCCATACATCGGTGGGGTCATGGTCTGGAACCTGAACTACCAGATGGTGGTCCAGCAAACCGACGAGAAATGGGGCTTCGCCGTGCTGCGCGCCGACTGGACTCCGCGACCAGCGTTCGCCGCGCTGGCGGGCATGCTCAAGAGTTAGGCACGGCCTAAGATGGTGCCCATGCCGTTCGCGCTGGACGATCTCAGTCGGATCCGGGTGCGAGTCGGCATGGGCACCAAGTCGCTGCGCGAAATGAGTGACACGCAATTCATGGCCTGGCTGCGCGGCCAGGGTGCGCGGGGCGACGTTGGCGTTGTGAAAATCGGGCCGGGTGAGTTGATGATCCCGATCGAAGAACGCGTTCGTGTACTCAACGATCTGGAGCAGTCTGGCTTTTACATTCCAGAGATCATGGGTACACCGCCCGCCGATAGCGGCCCTGACCGCGAGCTGGTCAGGGCCGCGCTAACGCATTTGACTGCTGCGCGCGAACACCTCCGTGACGTCGACGCCGCGGTGTCCGAATTAGGCGAGTTCGACCCGCGGGTCAATATGCGGGCGAGCAGTCACGCCGCGCTCGAGCTGGTCGAGCTGTTACACAGCGCCTTCGAGTCAGCCGCGACGGTCACGCGGGAGCCACGCTAGCGCGCTGTCGGTGTCTCCGCTCGGGCGGTATTCCAGGCCGACACTGCCCTGATAGCCAGCGGCGTCGAGGTCCTCGAGAAACGCGGCGATAGGCTGCTGACCGGTACCAGGCTCGTGGCGGCCGGGAACGTCGGCGATCTGGACGTGCTCTATCAGCGTGCGATACGTGGCGAATGCCTGGCGCGCATCGCCGCCGACCATGCCGACGTGGTACTGGTCGAGCTGTAAGCGGACGCTGGGATGATTGACCGCCTGGACGATAGTGGCGGCGCGGGCAGCCGTGTCGGCCACGTAGCCAGGCATGTCCGTTGGGTTGATGTTCTCCACCAGGAGGAACACGCCAGCTTCCTCAGCGCGCGGTGCGGCAACCTTGAGGTTGGCCACCGCGGTCCGTTCCGCGTCAGCGCGATCCACGCCCGGCGGCAGGACTCCGGCGATGGCGTTTAGCCTGCGTGTACCGAACCGCAGTGCAGCCGCAAGAGCGTCGTCGATGCTGCTGAGAAACTCGGCTTCACGGCCAGGCAGGCTGAGCAAACCGCGCTCGCCTTTGTCCCACTCGCCTGGGTAGGGGTCGAACAGGACCAGCTCGAGCCCATGTTCGGCCAGCAGGCGAGCGACGCGATCGTGGTCCAGGGCGTGCACAAACAGGATTTCCACACGCGAAAAGCCAGCCGCCGCGGCAGCTCCAAAACGGTCGTAGACGTCGAGTGCCGGCCACAACATCGACAGGTTGGCCGCGTAGCGAGGCATGCCTATTTGGCATCCCGCGCAACGGTCACACCCGCCGCTTCTTCCCAGAGTTTGACCAGCGCCGCCATGTCTTCCTCGCCCATGCCGCGAGCCCGAGCCTCAGAAAAACGTTGTTCCGCCAGAGCCCCCAGGAGCAGCGGCACGCCGCCGTTCTTGGCCTCATCGTGGATCAACCCAAGGTCCTTCAGGATCAGGCCGACGGGCGTGGCTGGAGAAAAGTCCCGCGACATGAAGCGCGGCAAATTGCGGGTCATCATCGTCGAGCCGCCAAACGACGTCCCAATGAGGTCGAGCACCACCTGCGGATCGGCGCCGAACGCCGCTCCAAATACGGCCGCCTCGGCGATCGCCGAGGTATGAATCCCGACGAGCAGCTGGTTGATCAGCTTGACGACCTGGCCGGAACCCACCGGCCCACACAGCTTGATGTTCTTGCCGAAGGTCTGCAAGACCGGCAGCGCGCGCTCAAAAACGGTCTGGTCGCCGCCGACCATGACTGTCAAGCTGCCGGCTTGCGCACCGGCGGGGCCGCCCGAGACCGGAGCATCCAGAAAGGCTGCGCCGCGGGCCGCAAGCTGCTCGGCGCACGAGCGATTCAAGCCTGGGCTGACGGTGGAGTGGTCGACATAGATCTGTCCCGAGCGCGCCACAGCGGCCATTTCCAGGTAGACCGACTGCACTGAGTCCGGAGTCGGCAGGGCGGTCAGCACAATGTCAGCCTTCTGGGCCACCTCGGCCGCCGACGAGGCTGCTTGTGCGCCGTCAGCCAGCAATGCCTCGATGGCCGCACGAGAGCGATTAAAGACGTGGACGGTATAGCCAGCGGCGAGCAGCCGCTGCGTCATCGGTCGACCCATTTTGCCCAAGCCGACGAATCCTGCCTGCATACAGGCCTCAGGGTACTAGCGAGGGGCGGGGATCGTCGTCAGCCGACCGCCGGCCTGGTAAACCTTGCTGGTCAGCGGGTGTCCAACCGCATCGACAATGAAGCGCGAGGCATCCAGGACGCGGTCGAGGTTCACGCCATGCTCGATGCCCAGGCCGTCCAGGAGATAGACCAGGTCTTCGGTCGCCACATTGCCCGCGGCGCCCGGCCCGGCGAAAGGGCAGCCGCCCAGACCACCAGCCGAGCTGTCGAAGCTGAGCAGACCCTGTTCCAGGCTGGCCAGCACATTGGCCAACGCCATACCTCGGGTGTCGTGAAAGTGCATGCCCCAACGATCGATCGGCGCAATGGCGCGCAACGCGTCCATCAAGCGGCCGACATCGGCTGGTGTGGCTACGCCGATTGTGTCACCCAGGACCACTTCTTCGACCCCGAGCTCGAAGAGCCGCTCTGCCACGGCGTAAACCTGAGAAGGACTGACCGGGCCCTCGTAGGGGCAGCCAAAAGCGACAGAGATATACGCACGCACCCGCGCGCCTGAGGGGGTCGCCGAGGCGATGACAGCGCGAGCATCTTCCAGCGACTGGTCGATCGAACGGTTGATATTGGCTCGACTGAAGCTCTCCGTGGCGGCGACAAACAGCGCGATGTCCTCGACCCCGGCGCTCAGCGCCCGTTCAAGCCCGCGCGGGTTCGGCACCAGCGCTACGTAACGCGTGCCCGGTCGCTTGTGAATCGCGCGAAACACCTCGTCGGCATCGGCCATCCGCGGCACCGCCCGTGGATGAACAAACGACGTCGCTTCGATCCACGGCAAGCCCGCGTCTGAAAGCAGGTCGACGAAGTGGATTTTGACGTCGGTCGGAATGGCCGCGGCTTCGTTCTGCAGCCCGTCGCGTGGCCCGACTTCGACGATACGGACAGCCTTTGGCCGCTCGGGAGCCATGCGACTACTCTACCCGCTGTTCTGCCGCCGACGGCTCGGCTGGCGGACCGAGGACTATCAATTGCGCGCCGCCCTGGACCTGGTCGCCAACGGCCACGCAGATCTCGACGATGACACCGGCGTGTGGCGCTTCGAGCACGTGCTCCATCTTCATCGCCTCGAGCACGACGAGCGGTTGGTTCTGCGTGACGTGGTCGCCTCGGACAACCGCCAGCTTGACGATCCGCGCGGGCATGGGCGCCGACAGACGCCCGGGCGCACCACTGGCGCCGAGCTCGCGCGTGACGTGCTCCACCGCCAGCGGCCGTGGCGCGCCGAAGCGGTAGCTGCGGTGCTGCCACTCGACCATTCGCCGATTGTCGTGGTCCCAGACCGTGAGCGCCGCGCCCTGGACGCTGACGCGCTTGCGGCCGACGTTGACGTCTGCGTCAGTGCTGCCGAGCGGCGTCACACGCAGAACGTCGTCGCCGACACGGACGTCGACACCCCGGCCGTCGAGGGCAGCGGAGACGCTCGCGGGATGATCACGGCCGGCCCGCGCCCATGTGGCGGGCTCGTCGAGGCGACCCAGGCGCCACGTCGTCGTGCCGAGCCAGGGGTCGTCGCCTGCCGAGGGCCACAGCGCATCGAGCGCGCTGACCGCCGCCAGCACGGTCGCGGGCACCTCGCGCAATGACTCGACCACCTGCTGCTCATCGACAAAACCTGTGTGCAGATCGCTGGCGAGAAACGCTGGGTGCTCGACGATAGCCAGCAGCAGATCGACGTTGTTAGCGACGCCGTCGATCCACGTTTGCCGCAACGCCTCGCCCAACCTCTCGGCGGCGGTCTGTCGGGTGGAGCCATAGGCGACAACTTTGGCCAGCAGCGAGTCGTAGTACGGCGATACCACGGTTGCGGCGTCGATCCACGTATCGACACGCACACCAGCAGGTGACGCGAAGTGCTCGATCGTGCCGCTTGACGGTAGGAACCCAGCCAGGGCGTCTTCGGCGATAACGCGCACCTCGATGGCATGGCCGTCGAAAGCGATCTCGTCCTGGGCGAGTGGCAGTGGCTCACCGGCCGCCACACGAAGCTGCCACTCGACCAGGTCCAGACCCGTGATGGCTTCCGTAACGGGGTGCTCGACCTGCAGGCGGGCGTTCACTTCGAGGAAGGCGAACGATCGATCCTCATCCAGAAGAAACTCAACCGTGCCCGCGTTGGTGTAGCCGGCGGCGCGCGCCAGGCGCAGCGCCGCATCAGCCAGGCGCATGCGCAGGTCGGCATCGACGGCCGGTGAGGGGCTCTCTTCGATCAGTTTCTGGTGACGTCGCTGAATGCTGCATTCGCGCTCGCCGAGATGGACGAGTTGACCGCGCTCGTCACCAAAGATCTGCATCTCGATGTGGCGAGGGCGCCGCACGTAGCGCTCCAGTAGCACGCGCTCATCGCCAAAACTGCTCACCGCCTCCCGCCGCGCGGCTTCCAGGGCTGACGCCAACGCCTGTGCAGAGTCGACCACGCGCATGCCTCGCCCGCCGCCGCCAGCGGCAGCCTTGATCAGCACCGGGTAGCCGATGCGCTCGGCCTCGTCTCCGAGCGTGCTCAGCGATTGATCGTCGCCGTGATAGCCCGGCAGCAACGGCACCCCCAGCCGTTCGGCAAGGGCCCGAGCGCGCGCTTTGTCACCCAGCGCACGCATCGCTGCGGGCGCTGGACCGACCCAGATGAACCCGGCGTCGATGGCCGCCTGGGCGAAGTCGGCGCTCTCGCTCAGAAAGCCGTAGCCAGGGTGAATCGCCGTCGCGCGCGTCTGCCTCGCGGCATCGAGAATTGCTTCAAGGTTGAGGTAGCTCTGCGCCGCTGGCGACCCGCCGATACGCACCGCCCAGTCGGCGCTGGCGACATGTGGCGCACGGCCATCAGCGTCGGAGTACACGGCGATGGTTCGGACGCCGAGGCGCTGGCATGTCCGCATGACGCGGACCGCAATCTCGCCGCGGTTGGCGATCAGGAGGCGCTCGATCACATGCGGAATACACCGAACGACGTCGGCGGAATTTCGGCATTCAATGCCGCGGAGATGCCGAGCCCGAGCACCATGCGCGTATCGAGCGGATCGATGATCCCGTCATCCCACAATCGTGCAGTCGAAAAATAGGGGTTGCCCTCGGTCTCGTAAGTCACCAATGTCGGCAAAACGAACGCTTCGCGCTCGGCCGGCGAAAGATCCTGTCCGTCGCGCTGCAGATTGTCCAGCCTCACTTGCAGGAGCACGCTGGCTGCTTGCTGGCCACCCATGACGCTGATCCGCGCGTTGGGCCACATCCACAATTGCCGCGGCCCGTAGGCCCGCCCGCACATGCCGTAATTGCCTGCCCCAAAGCTGCTGCCGAGGATGACCGTGAACTTCGGGACACTGGCGTTAGCGACAGCCATCACCATCTTGGCCCCGTCACGGGCCAGGCCGCGGTTTTCCGATTCGCGGCCGACCATGAAGCCGGTGATATTTTGCAGGAAGACCAGCGGGATCTTGCGCGCGCAGCACAGCTCGACAAAGTGCGCACCTTTCAGGCTGCTCTCGCTGAAGAGAATGCCGTTGTTGGCCACGATGCCGACCGGGTAGCCCATGATGTGGGCGAAGCCGGTGACCAGCGTGGTGCCGTAGCTGGCTTTGAATTCGTCAAGGTCGCTGTTGTCGACGAGTCTGGCGATGACTTCGCGGACGTCGAATTGCTTGCGCAGGTCGGTCGGCACGATGCCGTACAACTCCGCTGGATCGTGTCTCGGCTCCCGCACCGCGGCCACGGGCCACGGGAGGTGTTTGCGGGTCGGCACGTTGGCCAGGATGCGGCGCGTAATAGCCAGCGCGTGGAGATCGTCCTCGGCGAAATAGTCGGCCACGCCTGACACGCGGGTGTGCACGTCGGCGCCACCCAGATCCTCAGCACTGACCACTTCACCGGTCGCGGCTTTGACCAGCGGCGGTCCACCAATGAAGATCGTGCCGGTGCCTTTGACGATGACCGTCTCGTCGCTCATCGCCGGTACGTACGCCCCGCCGGCGGTGCACGAGCCCATCACCACCGCGACCTGGGCGATCCCCCGCGACGACAGGTTGGCCTGGTTGAAGAAGATTCGGCCAAAGTGCTCACGATCCGCGAATACATCCGCCTGCAGCGGCAAAAACGCGCCGCCAGAGTCAACGAGATACACGCACGGCAGGTGGTTCTGCTCGGCCACTTCCTGAAGACGAAGATGCTTTTTCACCGTCATCGGGTAGTACGTCCCGCCCTTGACGGTCGCATCGTTGGCAACGATGGCCACCTGTTTGCCTGCGACGGTGCCAATGCCGGTGATGATGCCGGCCGACGGCGCGTCGTCGTCGTACATGCCGTTTGCTGCCAGCGGTGAAAACTCCAGGAACGGGGTCCGCGGGTCGATCAGCCGTTCGATCCGTTCGCGCGCCAACAATTTGCCGCGTGCGCGGTGCCGTCGCACTGCCTCGAGGCCACCCCCTTGCTTGACGCTGGCGAGGCGCTGACGCAACTCGGCGACGAGCCGTAGATTGTGCTCGCGATTGACGGCGAACTCCGCACTCGACGGATCGATGCGAGTTTCGAGCACGGACATAGCGAGTTGAAACCGAATTCTACCGTCGCTTGTAACGTCATCAGACCGCATTCTGTAACCGAACCCTCGGCAAGCGAGACGTCAAATGGCATGAGCCCTGCTTTGAGAAAGTGGCAGTGGCGCTCTCGTCTCGCTTCCTGCGCGGTCTGTTCGGTTTCGCCGCGCTGGTCGCGGGCATGCTCATCCCGAACACAATGGTCGGCGCCGAGGACCTTCCGGCCTACGACCAGCGCACGCAGACCGCGTTGAGCTTGCTGGATGCCAGCCCGGCCACTAACCAACTGCGAGCGGTGCTGGACAGCAATCATGTGGCCGTCCGATTTCTGCCCATGGCGCCGGGCGTCTATGCCCGCTATTCCGTCGCTCGCCACGTCATCGAGATCGACGATCGCTGGCTGGACAGCGACGACATCACCCTGTCTGCCGTGATTGCGCACGAGGCAACCCACGCCCAGGATGCCGTGAGCGGCTACTTATCGAGCGGCGGCGCCAGCGCTTGCATTGACTCTGAAGTCCGCGCCTTCCGCACGTCGGCCTTGTTCTGGCTTGACACGTTCGGCCGAGCCGGCAAAGTGGGTGCCGTGAACGAGCTGGATCGGCAGCTCAATTCGATCGCCGAACGCCAGCAGCGTGACCCGATGGGACTCGAAGACCTGGTGCGACAGACGTACTCGCAGCAGTGCTCGCACTGACCTGACGGCCAGCCGCGCTAGCATCACCCACGTGGCAAGCGTGGCAGCGCCGACAGCGCTGTGGAGTCTGTTCTCGGCCAAAGTCGACCTGCTTGGCGCGACCATGATGCGCACTTCGTCTGCAGCCGGGGCCGCCAGCCTGCTCGCCGGATTGGCGCCTCGCTTCGCCTGCAGTGCCAGCGTCAGCCGTTTGTATCCGGCCGTCGGTCGCGCCGCCGCCAGGACCGGCGCCAGCCCAGCCACCGAAATGGTCGCGCCGGGTGTCTATGCGATTGCCGAGACGGGCTCAGTAGCGGTCGACGAACCGGCAAACGACCGCGGCGCATGCTTCCTGGCCGAACACCTGTGGCTGCTGGTGCCCGAGCGTGAGATCGTCGGCACACTTGACCTGGGCATCGAACGACTGCATGCGCTGGTGCGCAACGGCTCGCACCACCCGCTGCTGATGAGTGGACCGAGCCGAACCGCCGACATCGAGCGGGTGCTGACGATCGGCGTACACGGCCCCCGAGCGCTGACGATCGTGGTCGTCGGCGATTCATGATTCGACCCTTCGTCGAGCGCTACCGCACAGCGCTGGCCGACAGGCGTTTGCCGCGCAACCTGTTGGCCTTCCAACGGGCGTGGCGATTAACGCGTGACGCCGCGTTTCAACGGTTGTCGGTCGAAGCGCCGTCGCTAGGGGCCCGCGGCGCCTCATTCGAGGCCGCTCGCTCCCGCCTCAGCGCGGCCAAAGACAGCGTGTTGGCTGATCCCGCCGCCGCGCGGGCAGCGTTTATCAGCGCGGCGACAGGTGCTGGCACGATCGTGCACGAAGCGCGCACGGCAGACGACGCCCGGGCGGCCATCCTGGATGTCCTCCGCGACCGCAAGGTGAAGCTCCTGGCCAAAGGCAAGAGCATGGTGGCCGAGGAAATCTTCCTCAACCACCATCTAGAGAACGCCCAGATTCGGGTGGTCGAGACCGATCTCGGCGAATGGATCATTCAACTGGCGCATGAGACGCCCAGCCACATGGTCATGCCGGCTATCCACAAGAGTCGTCAGCAGATTGCCACGCTCTTCGAGGAAGAGGCGCATCGGTCCGTGCCGCACGACGACGTGCAGGCGCAAGTGAATTTTGCTCGCGCGGAGCTACGGCGCGTGTTTCTCAGTGCTGACGCGGGGATGATCGGCGCCAACGCCCTCATCGCCGAGACCGGCACGATCATGTTGATCACGAACGAAGGCAACGGCGACCTGGTGAGCACCTTGCCCAAAGTGCTGATCGTGATCGCCGGCTGGGAAAAGATTGTGCCGACGTTTGCCGACGCTGCAGGACAAATCCGGCTGCTGGCGCGTTCTGGCACGGGCCAGGAGATCACCACCTACAGCTCGTTCATCACCGGCCCGGAGCCTGGCTGCGAGCTGCACCTGGTGCTCGTTGATAACGGCCGTTCAGACATGTGGTCGGACCCGGATGCTCGGTCAGCCTTGCGCTGCATTCGCTGCGCGGCGTGTGCCGATGTGTGTCCGCCGTACCAGGTGGTTGGCGGGCACGTGTTCGGGTACGTCTATTCGGGCGCCATTGGCCTGGTCAACACGCCGTTCCACCACGGCATCGAAGCCGGTATGGAGCCGCAAGCACTCTGTGTCAGCTGCAATGCGTGCGCGCCAGTGTGCCCGGTGGGGATTCCGCTGCCGGAGCTGATCCTGAATGCCCGAGCGCGAGTGGTCGAGAGATACGGGCTGCCCTGGTACAAGCGCGCCGCCTTCGCCGTGTGGTCTCGGCCTCGTATTTTTGACGCCGCCGCACGGTTCGCTTCGCTCGTGCAGTTACCCGTTGTGGCAGCCGATGGCTTTTTGCGTCTGCCGCTGCCGGAGTCGCTGGCGTGGCGGAGTGTGCCGGCCCTGGCGCGACACCCGGCGCGCGACTACGCCATGGGCCGAACGTTCGAGGGCGACTCCACCGGCCCGTGGGCGCACAGCAACGCCCGTGGGTTGACGGTCGCCTACTTTCTACAATGCGTCGCGGACCGCGCTGCGCCTGAACAGATCGATGCGGCAGTACGGGTCCTGCGCGCGTGCGGCGTACGGGTCGTCGTCCCAGAAGGCCAGCACTGCTGCGGCTTGCCGGCGCTCGATGCAGGCGACCATGCCACGGCGCGCCGGATGGCCAGGCAGACGATCGACGCGCTCGAAGCCAGCAACGCCGACTATGTCGTAACAGGTGCAGCATCGTGTGGTATTGCCATTGCCCACGACTTCGCGCGGCTGTTTCGGGACGAGCCAGCCTGGGCAGAGCGGGCCGAACGCCTGGCGCGACGGACACTGGACTTACTGACATTCGTCGACCGCGTAGCCGACCCGCCTGTGCTTGAAGCTTTGCAGCGTCCGCCAGTGACCTATCACAGCTTCTGTCAGAGCACCAACATCCTGGGCATCTCGGCGTTAGGCCCGCGGCTGTTGCGCAGAGCGGGCGTGCCGCTGGCTGACCTGCCTGAGATGGAGGTGTGCTGTGGCTTCGGCGGTGGCGCCTCGGTCGACTATCCCGAAGTCTCACGCGGCATCGTCACGAGAAAACTCGACAACGTTGCCGCCACGGGTGCGGCGATCCTGTGTACGGATAACCCTGGCTGCGCGCTACACCTGAAAGGCGCCGCTCACGCCCGCGGCATGGACCTCACCGTCCGCCACGTCGCCGAGGTCCTGGCGGACGCCCTTAACGCGGTGTCGCCCCCACTGGGGTGAAGTCGGCGATGAGCTCTGGCAGGTCGAGCCCACGGAGCGTTTCGGGGAGCGGCATGCCGCTATCGGGATCCCAACCCATCGTCTTGTAGTAGTTGCGCTTCATGATCGGCCACGCTGCCTCAGGATGGCTATCGGCTGCGCCGCCATCGCTGGGGTTGGACTTGTAGCGCTCGCTCGGCTCCTCCAGCTCGGCTGTCAGGCCGTGGCGCACGTTGAATGCACGCATCAAGTGGACGATCTGTCGACCTTTTCGGAGCGCATCGAGTGGCTCATAGCTCAAACCGGTCACCGAGTTGAACGTGTGCAATTCTAGCAACAGGTCCTGGGAATCGAAGCGACACACACCGAGCGAGTCGTCGAACTGACGGCGGCCGTTGATCTGGCCAACAAAGCGGCTCACGT
>DASYKL010000640.1:0-6618 GCA_035995405.1 Chloroflexota bacterium | reverse complement strand
CGATTGCTGCGGCGACGGACTCGAGATTTCCAACGTCGAACGAGAACACCTCGACCTGCTCACCGCCAGTGGAAACGAAAATGAGCTCAACGCGGCGCACGTGCAGGTGCGTCCCTTCGCGCAGCGCCAGCGCGTACGCTTCGCCTTGCAGGCGGTACAACTGGGCGCGGGCCGCCACGGCGGCGGGCGACACGTGGTCCGTTTTGTAATCCACCACCACCAGCGACCCATCAGCGTCCTCGTACAAGAGGTCGATGGCACCTTCCAGCAACACGCCGTCGATCGACGCGCTGATGGGCACTTCTCGCCAGTAGCGTCGCGAAGCCAGGGCGCGTTGAACTGGCGCGGACTGGGCGGCCCGATGCGCCAGGCGGCGTACTTCCGACGCGTCTACGCTGTTTTCACGAGCCGCCCAGGCGACAAGTTGTTCCAGGTTCGACAGCGAGTCCAGGTCCAGGTACTCCAGCACTCCGTGGACGGCGACACCCAGGCTGCTTGCAGCTTTGCGACCGCGCAATGCCCACGGTGACGGATTGTCACTACTGGACTCCGCGCCATCAGCGACGCCCGACTCCGGAGACTCGGTTTCGTGCGCCAAGCCGCTCGGTGTTGCCAGTCGCTCACGGCCTAGCGTGTTCAGAAGTTCGTGGCGACGGGTTGCCCAGGCCGTCTCGGCGGCGATGTGGGCTTCAGGCGAGACCGACTCGATCTGCGCACCTACCACAGGAGACTCTGCTCCCCCGCCCGTCGATTCCCGCACGGCGTTTTCGACGTTGACATCATCGAGCTCCGCCGCGGTGATCTCCCTTGGCCGGCCACCATCCGGGTCCATCGACGAAAGGTGGTTCCAGATCGACGCGGCGTGGCTCGCCCTGGCGTACTGCGAACTGTGAAAAAGGGACAGGACCAGGTGTTCGCGAGCTCTCGTCGCGGCAACGTAAAGCAACCGCAATTGCTGTGCTTGCTCGAGCCGCTTTTCTCGATCGCCGTCAAAGCAGACCGTCGCGAACGCTGGCCCGATACGAGCCGTGCAACGGGCCTCGAGCCGGCCTTCGGCATGGTTTGCGACTAGCTGCACACCGTCATTCGCCCGCACGCCTCCGCCCAGGCCGCTCAGCAGCACAATCGGGAATTCCAGACCCTTGGAGCCGTGTACCGTCATCAAGCGGACGGCGTCCTCGTCGGAGTCGGGCACGACACTTTCGGCGTCGTACAACTCGTTCTTGCGCAGCGTCTCGATCCAGTGCACAAAGCCACGCAGCGTTGGATCACCCGCGCTCGCCAGCTTACGTGCTTGAGCAACGACGTACCGTTGTCGCCGCACTGCTTCCCGCGACCTGGGGTGATCCAGTGCCAGCAAGCTGAGACCACGCTCAGCGAGCAACGCTTCTACCGTCGCGGCGGCGGAGCGTTCCAACCTGCAAGCGTGGAAGGCAGCCAGATTGACGAACGCGGCACCCACCGGGCCATCGAGCGACCGCCCGGGCAGCAAATAGTGCAGGCGGCCACCACCCTCAACCCAACGAAGTAAATCCACATCGGAGCACGCATATGACGGAGAGCGTAGCGCCGCCACCAGAGCCACCTGGTCAGACGGGTCGTCGATAGCTCGCAGACAACCGACCAGGTCGCGCACTTGCTGCGTAAACACGACGAGTGACCCGCTCTCCATCCGATACGGCACACCGTTGTCTTCGAATGCGCGCTCCAGGCGGCGCAGATTAGTCCGAGTTGGCAACAACACGCAGACGTCGCGATACCTGGCGGGCCGGATCTGCCAGACCCCGTCGATCTGCTCTGTGATGGGCCACTGCTCATGCACTGCCTTGCGCGCCACTCGAGCAAGCGCAACCGCTTCGGCCGTCCAGCGATCCCCAGCTTTATTGTTGTCTGGGCCGCCCATCAGCCGCACGCGAGTCGCGTGCTCGTCGACGACAACACCGTCAAGTGGCGGGCGTGGCGCCAGACGCGCATAGGCTGCCTGCACGCCAGGCTCAGCCCTCATTTCGGAACCAAAGTAATCGTTGACCCAGTCGACCAGCGGTGCAACAGAACGAAATGTCTGACTGAGGACAGCGGTGTCAGCGCCGGTCTGTCCGGCTGCGCTGTAGACCCGTTGATACACCGCCACCTCCGCGCGCCGAAATCGATAGATCGACTGCTTCGGGTCGCCGACGACAAACAACTTGCCCGGCTGGAGGTGTTGCAGCAAGACGTGCCAATCCCGCTCGTCCGCGAGCGTTGGATCGCTTGCCAGATAGGCTACCAGCTCTGCCTGGAGTGGATCGGTGTCCTGGAATTCATCGACAAACAGGCGCTCAATGCGTTGCTGGGCGGCCACCCGAACGGTCGGATGATCGCGCAACAGCTCGCGCGACCAAACCAGCAGGTCGTGAAAAGTGGCGACGCCGCGTCGTTTCCGATCGGTCGCGTACGCTAACGTGAACTCGGCCAGATAGCCAAGCAACGCCGCGAGAGCAGACGAGCGCTGCGCCTCAATAGTGGCTTCGATCCGTGCGCTGGCGGAGCGCAATCTTTCTCGTATATACGGCAGCGGACTGCCAATGGTCGGGTGCAGGTCCCAGTCAGTCTGACGTCCTTGCAGCGGATTTGGCTTCTTCAGGAGGTAGCGCAACAATGCTTCGAATGCCTCTGGCTCGGTGCGTGCCGCCAGCAACTGCTGGATCGTGAACTGCAGCCCGCGAATGGCGCGGCACATGTCGTCGGCATCACCGAGCCGTGCACAATCCAGAACGGCGTCAAGGGCAGCCAACTCCGCGCCACATTCATTCGCCACTTGCACTGGGTCGGTCGGCCGGCTGGCTTGCCACGTTGACGCTGACGTAAGCAGGTCATAATGCTCCTGGAGCCGGTGCGTCAGCAGCTTCAAGCGCTCCGGTTGCAGTCCGAGCATCAGTATTTTCGCCACCGACTCGCGACGCTCAATTCGCGTCGAATTCGGTACGTCGTCGTACAACCAGGCTCGGAACCGCTCGTCGAAGTCGCGGTCCCGCTGCATCTCGTCCCACATAGCAAATCCTGGCGGCAGCTCCGCCTCCAGAGGGAACGCCCGCAACAAATCACCGGCAAACGCGTGGATGGTTTGGATATGCGCCAGATCGACGCTGCGCGACGCTTCTAGACAGCGGCTGCGCTGTTCCTGACTCCACTGACGAGGGTCAACAGCCGCCTGAGCGAGCTCGCGGCGGATGCGGTCACGCAGCTCGGCGGCAGCCGCAGTGGTGAAGGTAATGGCGGCGAGGCCAGCCATGGTCAATCGCCCGTGCGCAACCAGGGCTACAACCCGCGACACCAGCTCCCTTGTTTTGCCTGTACCCGCACCAGCCTCCACGAAGAACGTGGTACCCAGGTCATGCCGCAACCGTTGGCGGTCAACCTGGTCCAACGGGATGCTCACGGCTCCGGCACCAATCCCTTGATGTTGGCCAGGCTGACGAAGGAAGTGCAGCCATCGCCTTGCTTGCGTCCCCAATCCTGATCGCGACTGGCGGGACAGATCGCATCGTACGGACACCACTGACAGTTGCTGTTTCGATCCTCCAGGTAATCGTCACTACCGGGCACGGCCGGAAATACGCCGCTCGTGATGCCCTCGGCGATGAGACCCAGGCCTTCTTCGAGTCTGCGGGCGACCGCTGCTTCATCGTCGGGCAGGGGAATAAGCTTGAATTCGCCGCGGCTCGAGACGAACCAGTACGCGGCACCTGTCGCAACGTGGTCACCCAGTGCTGCTTTCACCGCGCGCGCATAGATTGCCAACTGCAGCTTCTTGCCGGCCTCGATCGGATCGGTCAGCGCACTGTAATACGACGACGAGCCCGTCTTGTAATCGAACACAAATGCGCGCCGCCCGTCGGTTGATAGATCCACGCGATCCATGCGACCCCGCAGGCGCACAGTCCCGCCAGTGACTGCCACCTCGACGGCTGGCCAATGCTTGCCCTGGCCAAAAGCTTGCTCGAAATACGCTGGATCCATGGCGTTCTCGCGGCGCCAATCGGTATCCCGACCGAGAAATGTACGCAAGTCAGCCAGCACCTCTCGTCGGGTCGCTTCCCAGACGAGGGGATGCCCCGAATCGCCAGTCGCTTCGGCTTTGTGGAGTCGATCGGCCGCGATACGTTCCAATCGTTCGAGGTCATGCGCCCTGTAGGCTTCGCCGCCGCGCGGCCGTCCCTCAGCTGCCAGCTCGGTGAAGAACCCCTCCAGTACATCGTGCACGAGACTGCCCTTCTCTGCCGCATCGATCGTCCATTGCTCCTCAGGGTCCTCCGTCGGCGCGACGCGCAACACGGACTCGAGAAAAAACCGATAGGGACAGGCCGCCCAGACCTGCAGCGTGGTCGGCGACAATTCGCGTGTTCCATCCATGAAGCTCTGCAATTGCCGCGATGCAGTCATCTGGGCCAGATTGCCGTCAAACACGGTGAACTCGTTTGAGCGCCGCAGACGCGCAAACCGGAGGCCGGCCCCTACAGGCAGGTCAGCGCGTATTGCCAGCGCGTGACTGCTCAGGAAACGCCCACCATCACGCCAGGCCGCGGCTTCCTGTAGACGGCGCTCAGCGACGTCAGTAGTGGTTGGCGCACGGCGCAGACCGTCAAGCGTGGAATGGACGATGCGCAGCCACGGGTGCGTCGTCTCAGCCAGACGTTTGAAGCGCACAGCATCGAGTGGTGCACCACCCACCAACGCGTCAGCAGATTCGAGCAGCCAACGCGACGGGAACGCAGCTCTGCCGCCCGTAGACTCCGGCACACCCAGCGTGACCTCGCCACCGTCAGCCGCTGTCAGCGCCGCAAGATAGGCACGTCGGTCGGCAGCACGCATGCGACCTGCACGCTCGAGCGGATCACGCTGTTCATCAGAAAAGAAGGGGTCGGTCGCCGGTGCAGGTGGAAACGTACCCTCCACTAATCCGACCAGGTGCACGCGGTCAAATGCGAAACCGGTTGCCGACTGCACCGGTCCGACGACGAGTCCGACTCCGAGTTTCCCCTCGGGTACGGACCGTGCCGCGAGCGCCGCCTCCAGCGTCGTCGCGAACTCGGCGGGGGTAAGCGGATGTTGGGCGAGAAAGCGATCGGCTTCGGCAAGCTCGGCGAGTGTCAAACGAACAAGCTCGGATGCTCGGTCGTGTGGCGCGGGCCATGCGCCATCGTCGGACGCGAAGCGGACGCGCAAGTTTTCGGCCCATTCGACAAAAGACGACCACGTCCCGCCTCTGTTTGGCGCTGTCAACGCAGCCGCCAGCTGCTGAACGCGCTGGGCTACGGCTCTCGCCCGGGCAGCACGGTGGCGTGCCGAATCGATACCCTCCACGGCACCCTCTCGCTCGCGCTGCTCGGCACGCCGCTCCAGCTCGGTCGCATACACCTCCAACCGCTGCTGCCATTGCTCGACGCCGCGGACCACGTTCGCATCGCGGGTGAGCCGATCCCACTCCGAGCTGTCCGACTCGTGGCGAGCGGAACGTTCTGGTCGTGTCGTCAGCCAGGCCAACACCGCTTCACGAGCGAAGTCCGTTTGACCGATGCGCAACACCGCGACGAGTGCCCGACCTGGCAGCGTGTCGGACAACGGCTGACCATCGAGGGCAGTCCACGCCAGGCCGGACTGGTCCAGTGTCTCGCGTACAAGCACGGCGTATGGATCGGTTTGGCGATAGAGGATCGCCTGGCGAGGCAAAGCCACCCCGTGCTCAAGATTACCGATGACCCGGCGCACAATTTCGCGCACCTCTTCGGCTGCATCCGGCGCGCGAACGACCCGCACTTCGGCGCGCACCGCGAACGGGGCGGCGGCAATGGTGGTCCTCGCTCTGCCGAGCTGGTCCAGCATGCGATGTGTCTCCGTATCGCCACTGCCTGCCACGTCGCCGAACGCCGCGAGGCCGATCCGCACGTCTATGGACTGTGCCAGGCGCAGAAGCAAGCGGACGTCGGCTGGATCGAGGCGCGGCGGAAGGTAGACGACAACCGCGCCAATTTCGCGCAGTGATTTCCCAGCTGGTCTGTCCGTGGACAGCGCCTCGAGTGCCAGCTGGCGAAGCGACGTCGCGTCAGCATACTCCGTCGTCAAATTGCGGAAGGCCGTGTAGCACGCGATCGCGGCGAGCGTCGCTGCCGAAGTGCCGGGCACAGTCGGAATCGCGCTGGAATCGATCTCCTGTCTCCGCAGCTCGCGAAAAAGTCGCAGAAGCTCCTGATACAGCGAGTGCTGGTGCGCTAGACCGCGGAGTCCGTCACCGGCGACCAGGACGGCGCTGCGAGCCGCGCCCATTTCGAGCGCAGTGCTGAGTACGGCTGGCAAGGGCGGCGCGCCACCGATGAGTGAAGTCGCCAGGTCGGCGAAACGTACAGGCCGAACGTTGGCGACCCCGATAGCACGCCCCAGATGGCGCTGCACAGAACGGCCCAAAACATAATTCGACACGACGACCGTGACTGGATCCAGCAGTGCCCCAGCCTTGGCTTGGGCGACGCACTCGGTAAGCCAAGCCAGACTGGCAGGACCCGGGCGAACGAGATCAACTTGCATGTCTGCTGGTCAATCTGCACCACGTGTACGACAGCTTGTCTGTCAAGATCACCGATC
>DASYKL010000639.1:0-3086 GCA_035995405.1 Chloroflexota bacterium | reverse complement strand
ACCTCAGCCCGGCGTAGCCGATCGCTGCCCGCGTTGCCCAGGCGGCTCAACGCGTCCTCGTAGTAGTGGATCGCTTCTCGATTCAAGTACAGAATGCGAGCGCGATCGCCGCCGGCGCACAGGTATTTCACGGCGCGGACGCGGTCGTCGCTGCGGCCAAAGTGGAGCGCCAGCAGTGCTAGACGGTCAGCCACCGCTTCATCGGTCATATGCTCCAGCACGTCGCCTGCAATGCGGTGCAGCGATGTCCGCGTGCCAGACAGCAAACTCGCGTATACGGTCTCCTGGACCAGCGGGTGTCGGAAATGCCAGGTCCAGGTGGTGCCTTGACCGTCACCGCGAACGCCTGCCTCGCGTCTGAGAATTGAGTGCTCTTCGAGTCGGGCAAGCACGGCGCCCCAGTCGCCGCGGCCCAGAACCCGTCGCAACAGCGTCGCCGGGAACGCGTGGCCAAGTACGGCCGCAACGTGCGCCGCGCGGCGGGCGCCTTCATCGAGCGCATCGACGCGCGACAGGATCAGGCTGCGCAGTTGATCGGTGAGATAACTCGGCTCGGCGGCAGTGCTCTTGCCGCGTGGCTCCATGGGCAGGCCCGATTCCGAGACGGCGCCACACAACTCGACCAGATACAACGGGTTGCCCTCGGCGCGTTCGACAACAAAGGCCACGGTTCGATCGGACGCCATGTCGCCGAGTAAGGCGCGCGCGAGCTGGCTGCTGGTTTCCTGATCGAGTGGCTGCAGATTGACGCGCTTGTCGATAGGCCACGTTTCGGGTGGGCTCCAGCCCGGGCGATGCACCAGCAGCCAGGCCAGAGGCGCATCGTGCAAGTCGCCGATTGCTTCCTCGAGAATGGCCGCGCTGGCCGAATCGAGCCAGTGGCAATCGTCCATGGCGATGACCAGCGGCCGCTGGGCAGCGGCGGCGCGCAGCAGCGCTTTGGTCGCTCGCGCCAGCAAACCTTTGCGCAACTGGGCCGGCAGCGTCGCCACACGCTCGTCGGTCTGCTGGCTCGACACCGCCAGCAGGTCGCGAACCACGGCTGCCGCGAGGCCGACATCCAACCCTTCAACATCCGCTGCTTCAGCCAGGATCGCCTCGGCGCCGCCTGCCGGAGACAGCCGTTGGAGCAAGCCGCGCAGCAGACCAGCCAGCGTGGTGTAGGGCAGGTCCTGGCCATAAGGCGGACAGGCCACGTTGAGCCATGCTCGTCCGCGGGCCGCACCAGCGCGATGGACGGCTTGCATCAGGGCGCTCTTGCCAACACCCATACCGCCTTCGAGGTCGATGACGGCGCGACGGCCAGCACGCAGCGGCGCGAGAGCGCTGGCGATGCTGGCCAGGTCCTCTGTCCGGCCGAGATAGCGCTCGACAACGGACCGACCGCGCGTCCCGTTCGCTTGCCCCAGAACGACGTAACTGCGGACCGGCGTGTCTTTGCCTCGAATGCGGACCGAGCGGCGCACGCGCAGGCGGAACGACGTATCGAGGTAGGCCCGCGTCGCTTCGCCGACCAGAATGCTGCCAACAGGCGCCGCGTGCTCGAGCCGAGCCGCGACATTGACGGCGTCGCCCATGACCGTAAAGGCGCGTTTGCGGTGCGAACCGATTGGCCCAGCCAGCACGACGCCGGTATTGATGCCGATGCGCATCTCCAACTCGACGCCGATTTGTTTGCGCAGCGTGGTGTTGTAGCGGCTCAGCGCGGCGTGCATGTCCAACGCCGCGAGGACCGCCCGACGCGGATCGTCGTCGTGGGCGAGCGGGGCACCAAAAATGGCCATGACGGCGTCGCCCAGGAACTTGTCTACTTCGCCGCCATAACGCTCGATTGCCTCGTCGAGAGCTTCGAAGCAGCCGTTGATGGCTGCCACAAGTTTCTCGGGAGGCAGGACTTCGGAAAGCCGAGTAAAGCCGCGGATATCCGCGAACAAAATAGTGACTGGGCGCAAGTCACCTTCGACTGCACCCAGATCACCACCGTTTGGCGCAGAGCGTTCTGCGTTTTTCGTACTCAAGCTCGCCAATGACACTGCGCCGTGGTTCTAGTCAAAGATGGCCTGGTCCCAGCGAACCTGGTCCCAGCGGACTTGATCCCAGCGGACCTGGTCCCAACGGACCTGATCCCAGCGGACCTGATCCCAGCGGACCTGGTCCCAGCGAACCTGGTCCCAACGAACCTGGTCCCAGCGGACTTGATCCCAACGAACCTGGTCCCAACGAACCTGGTCGCCCTGTACGCTGCCGTCACCCTGCGCATCTTCACCATCCGTGCGACCCAGACCTTGTGCCCGCAACGCCGGCAGGATGGCGCGCAACAGACCATCCGCTGGACGGAGGCGACTTTGCTCCACATGCGGCGTTCGTGCTGCCAGTGCCCGCGTCATGTTCAGGAGACCTGCACCCTGGCTGGCTTTCGATGCGCCAGCCACTGGCCGGGCGGAGCCGACCAGCAATGCCTTCGTCTGGTCAGGATCCAGGCTCGGTCGCTGTTGCAGTAGCAGTGCCGCAGCGCCAGCGGCAACGCCCGCCGCCTCTGACGTGCCCGAGAAACGAATCGTTGTCGGGCCCTCGATATGGGTTGGGCTCTGGAGATCGATCGTGCTGCCCGGCACGCGGACCGAGACAATCTTGCGGCCTGGCGCAACCAGCTCTGGCTTCACCAGGCCGTCAGGTGTCGGGCCAACGCCAGACCAGGTCGGGATACCGTCATCGGCGACGGCCGCTGTGCCGTTGTCGTCGGCAGCGCCGACCGTCAACACGAGTGGGTCGATGCCCGGTGTCTGAATGGTGCCGGCACCAGGACCGCCGTTGCCAGCGGCGACGACCAGGACCAGGCCACTGTGCCAGGCCAGCTCGGAGGCTGCCGCGAGCGGATCTTCGTGGTACCCGGCGACGGCTGGTGCGCCAAGCGCCATAACCACCACGCGGATCCCAAGCTCTGCTTTGTGTGCGACGACCCATTCGAGGCCGAGCATGACCGTCGACAAACGGCTGCTGCCGTTCGCGTCGAGCACGCGGACGCTAACCAGGTTGGCGTCGGGGGCGATGCCAGGCGAGGGAGAGGTCCGACTGGCCGCGACGAT
>DASYKL010000638.1:0-13657 GCA_035995405.1 Chloroflexota bacterium | reverse complement strand
GGTGTGCGACCAGCCTGGTCTTCCAGCGGGGCCGCGGTCGCTTGCGCTCGAGCTCCGCGTCCAGCGACGCAAACCGAATGAGCAGCTCATTTTCCGCACGCAGCAGACTGCTCACGTCCCTCTCTTGGGAGACAAACATGTTCCTGGATTGCAGGACGAGTTGGCCGTTCAGCCACACCTCTGAAAGCGTTGCCAGACCGCCAAATACGAGGAACATCCGACCTGTTGGACTCACTTGTGGCGATTGAAATCGACAGCGGTACCACCAGTCATCGCGATCGAAGGCACGCGGCGTGTCGAAGCTCCAGTCGCCGCTAGCTCGGAGAGACGAAGCTACTGTGCCGGGAACGAGCGCAGGACGCCACACCACCTGATCCACTTCGAACGGCGCGCCAACCTCGCCGGCGGCCAGTTCCCAACCCGAGTTGAGGAGCGTCCGCATCTACCCGTCGTACCGCGCTTTAAGTCCCTCCATGCCGGATTCCCAACTCGAGCATAGAGTGTCGAGCAACGGACCAAAGTCGGTCGCTTTCTTGCTCGTTACTGCACGGGCAGTTTTCAGCAGCAACGCTTTGGCCGAGCAGGAAATCTGGTGGAAGTCGTCTGTGATTGGCACCAGCTCGTCTTCCCCATGCGCTGTTAGCCAGTCAAGGTAGAGCGAGGCCAGGTCGAACGCGCCGCCGACTTGACGGAGGGTCGCGAACAAGAAGGCGTGGAAATCGGGCGATTCCTCGCTCTGCAATCGTTCAACCTCGCAGACGAAGCGGCGGGCGAACGGTATACATGGATTCTCAGCAGGAGCCCGACGCAGGTGATTCTGCAGGATCGCCAGTGAAGCACTGACGAGCGCTTCATCAGACATGATCCGCGTGTTGGCCACCTTGGCGAGCTCGACGTACGGGGGAAATATCGCCTGAGCGCCTGGCGTCGCAAACAAGCTGACGTAATCTTGTCCGAGCACCTCGAAATACCCGGCATTGTGAAAATACCCCAGGCGCTGCGCGCGGGGGTCAATCAGATTTATCGCAACCGTCGTCTTCGTATGCCGGCGCTGGTAGTCCGTCCCGCTGGTGTCGGGCAAATGGTAGGCGTCGAGGTCCGCGAGGACGAACCGCTGCCTGGCCAACTGCTCGAGCGTGTGGTCCTCCAGGTTTCGCCATACGTTTAGCTCCTGGACATCAATCCCATACAGAGAAAATAGATCGGCATGGGACTGTTTGATGAATGTCCACTGGTCGCCTTCAAAATCGACGGCCAGGGCGAACGGCAGGCACGCCAGAGGCTCCAGGCCAAGTGAGCGAATAACTTCGATCCACAGATCTACGTAGCAGTTTGTTTCGTACCAAACCCGATCCACATGGTGCAGTGGGTGACGGGAATATCCCTGTGCGTCAAGCCTCTCTAGCACCGCGACGGACATAGCTTGCTCCGTATCTGGAAGGGCCAGGCGCTAGGATCGAAGCCGTGCCTCTTGAACAACGCCATCGCGATTCGTTCCAGGCCAAACCCCAGACACGCTGTATGCGCGCGCACCCCTGGCTCAGTGTAGATGTCGAACTTCGACGAGAAGTGCTCCTGGTGATAGTTGAGCGACATGACCGCGGTGGGGCGTTCTTCTGCAGAGATCGGCACAACGAACTCCAACTTGAGCTCCAGCTCCTTTTGGTTAGCAGCGAGTAAGCGTCCCGCTCGACCAAAGAATGGATCAGCAGCGGTCACGACCTTCACCGCTAATCCCACGGACTCAAGCAAAGCTGCGCTCCGCTCGATCCAGGCAGCCCGCCAGTTGAGGACGTCACCGGGCGCGCCGAGGCAGACCAGCTCGCGCATACGAAACGACTGCAGCCGCACCGGGTCCTGGGACGGCTCACGGCGAAAACAGTACGAGCTGACATCGACTACCTTTCCAGCGGCGGGAAGTACACCTCTGCTCGTGGCGTACACCGGGTAACAGGCGGCACTCGCGAGTGCTACGTCTGTCATCGTTTGGTGAGTGCTCCAGTCGGCTCCGTCATCGACCGCATGCTGCAACTCGCGGTGTTCCGCGTCCGTTCCTTCGAAACTGAACACCGTGCCAGCGAGGTGTGGAAAGGATGCCAAAAAACCGCTCTGCTCCAACAATCTGCGAGGAATCACTGGCGGGAAATGCAACGCTTCGGCGTTTTGGTCTGCCGCTTCTGTGGTGATCAACTGTGAGAACCCTCGGACCACCTCCTCAAAGACTGCTCCCCGCCCGAATACACCATCAACCCCCAAGGGAATGATCAGCCCATGGTGTACGAGCCCGTGGTAGAACCGCTTCTCCGCCGCGATAAGAGAAGCAGTCACAATTCCTCTTTCAGCACCAGCAACATTGACGCGTTTGCAGCGACGATGCGGTCGTTGGCGACCATCAGCGGCGCCGAATATGCATCACGCAGCTGACGCCCAAGGCCGAAGCGCGAATCATTCTTGTAGCCAGCAAGTCCGCAAATCATCATGCAGCCATTGACAATGTCCACCACCTGGCGCGAAGCAGTCAGTTTGAGGTTGTTCACCCTCACTGAAAAGGCCAACGTGGAGAGGTGCTGCAATCCACCGGGTGAGCACCGCGATGTCTCGTACTCGGCCGCAGTTTGGCGAACACTATGACGCATGGTTTGCAGCTCACTCCACACTTCCGCCAGATGCGATGCGGCAGGTGGAACGGTGCCTGGGTTTTTGCGTGCCTGCTCGCGTACAAACGTGTGGGCGCGCTTCACCGCCGCGGTGGCTATACCCAGCCACGTGCTTGCCCACAAAATATGTGAGACCGGGACCATCGTCTGGCTGGCGACGTCGGCGAAGGGAATGGGCAGAATGTATCCGCTGTCCACTTGTGCAACCATTCGGAAGCCCGGACTGCACGTGCCACGCATGCCGACCGTATCCCAGCTACTCGTCTGCTCGAGGGCGTAGGTGCCATTCCGCATCACCACCGCCACCTGGTCCGCTGCGGCGGCGTCCGGCGCGCGGCGCGCCGTCACCAGCAAATCGTCAGCCTGTGCACCATACGAGATCGTCGGCGCGTCCTTTACGAGGGCATAGCCCATCGGCGCGGGCTCCAGGGCACACAGGCTTGATCGCAGATCGCCGCCGATGCCAACCTCCGAAGTCACCGAGCCGATCAGAAGTTGGCGCTCAGCAATTTCAGCTACATAGGAACAGATTTCGGGAGCGCCAAGACCGTGGTGCACCAAACATGCGACCTGAATCTGGTGCATCGCCATAATCATCCCGCTTGCGGCACACGACTCGCCAAACTCGGCGCACATCGCAGAAAGGTCCGAGATGCTGCCGCCCAGGCCACCAAACCTGGTCGGAACGTAGGCACCGAGCAACTTGGCCCGTTTTGCCTCGGCCAGGAATTCGCTTGGGAAACGAGCCTGGCGGTCGACGTCGTCGGCATTCTGGGCCGCCATAATGGCCGCCGGGGTGGACATTAGTCCGCCGCCCTCAACTCCTGGATTGCTTCGCTGATCGCCTCAATACTTTCAAACACGCTGCGGCGAAGCATCCGATCAGGAAATTCGACGTCGAACTCGGCTTCCAGCGCCAGCATGATGTTGACGCTGGCGTGCGACGTCAAGCCAGCCCGGTACAGATTGCTCGCCAATGTGAGCTCGCCGACAGGGACGCTGAGCCTCCCATGGTCGTTCAGAATCGAGCGGATTTGGTCTGTCATTGTGCTACCTCCTCCTCACAACCTAGTTTGCAATCACGACCGCGGTGGCGTACGCCCCGTCGTGGCTCATGCTGACGGCGAAGGAACGCAGCCCTTGCCGATCGGCCAGCGCCAGAGCTTCCCCCGTCAGCAGCAGGTCAATCGAGCCCTCAGGAGCACGCCGAATCTCGATTGATCTCCAGGGCAGGCTCTCGTCGCCTGGTCGAAGTACTTTTGCGGCGGCCTCTTTTGCGGCAAACCGACCGGCTAGCCGCGGCGCCAGCAGCTCACCGTCTCCAGCGCAATCGTCGAGTTCACGACTTGTGAAGAGGCGTGTCGTATACCTGTCGCCAAAAAGCCCGATCGACTCACGCACCTCTGGAATAGAGACAAGATCAACGCCCACGCGCACAGCACATCACCTCGAAACCGTTCTGGGTGTAGAGATGTATCGGCACTGTTGACGTGCGATTGGAGCACGGTCGAATAATGGTTGAGCGGACTACGGTCGTCGCAAAGAGATTGCTGGGCGGTGTTATCTCTACACATGCCCGTCCGGCCAAGCTTCGTCTTTCACATCGCCCGCTTTACGCTGCAAGAGGCCGTCAGCCGACGGTTGATCCTCGCTGGCGTGCTCATCAGCCTGGGGTATATCGGCCTCTTCGCCCTCGGCTTCCACTTTGCCTTCGACAAGGCCGTCGAAAACTCCGTCACGCCTGAAGCGCGGCTGTCTCTCGGGGCGGCTTTTGCCATCCTGACCCTCTTCGGGCTGTACGTGGTCAATTATCTGGCCAGCTTTCTGGCGTTGTTTCTCTCGGTAGGGGCGATCTCCGGCGAGATCGATTCGGGGACGCTGCATGCTGTCCTCGCCCGACCCGTCAAGCGGGCCGAGTTCGTCATCGGCCGCTGGCTTGGGTACGTGGTGATGATCTCCGTGTACATCGTGGCCATGTCGGGCCTGGTCCTGCTCACCGCCAGACTGATCGCTGGCTACGAAGTCCCGGACCCCGTCCATGCCCTGTTATTGATGGTGCTGGAAGGCGTTCTACTGCTCTCGCTGAGCCTTTTCGGCAGCACGCTGCTGCCAACGCTCGCCAACGGCGTCGTGGTTTTTACACTGCTTGGGCTGGCCTGGCTGGCCGGCATCATCGAGTTCGTCGGCGGCCTGCTGCGCAATGCGCCGGACACGACCGGCGCCGACGCGATGCTCAATATCGGCATCGCCGTCAGCCTGTTGCTGCCGAGCGACGCCCTGTGGCGCGGCGCATCCTTTTATCTCGAGTCGCCATCACTGGTAGCGATGATGGGCGTGTCCCGCGGCGGCATCCCGTTCTTCTCAACCAGCCCGCCGACCGTCGCCCTGGTCACCTGGGCCGTCGCGTATACCCTCGTCGTGCTGGGCGGGGCCGTGCTCGCCTTTCGTAATAGGGATCTATAGTCGACAGCATCGACGCACTCAGCTTTGAGCACGTCAGCAAGCGCTACCGCAACGCTCCGCAGCTAGCGCTGGACGACGTCTCGTTTTCGATCCCGGTTGGTGCACGAACGTGTCTGCTGGGTCCAAACGGCGCGGGCAAGAGCACCTCGATCAGACTGCTCCAGGGTGCCCTGCAACCCACTGTTGGTCAGGTACGACTGCTAGATTCACTCGTCGGTACAGACGACTATCTATCAGCCAGGCGTCGGACGGGCATCGTGCCGCAAGGCCCCGGTATGTATGCCGATCTCACCGTGGCCGAGTACCTCAGCCTTGCTCACGACCTCTACGGCCGCGGGGACAGCGCCAACGTGGTCGCCGCCTTCAGCCTGGGTGACCAGCTCGAGAAACGGCTGGCCCAGTTGTCAGGCGGCTTCCAGCGTCGGGTGGTGCTCGCGGTCGCGCTGCTGGCCGAGCCGGATGTGCTGCTGCTCGATGAGCCAACGGTCGGGCTGGATCCGCTCGCCGCACACGACGTGCACGAATTTTTGCGGCAGGCCATGCATCAGACTGGTCGGACCACGTTGCTCTGCACCCACAACATGGCCGAAGCCGAGGCCCTGTGCGAAGACGTGATCATCCTCCGCGACGGCCGCATCCTCGTTGATGCGCCGTTGAAGGACCTGCGCCGACGCGTTCGACCTCGCCTGCGCCTCAGAGCGCGTCAGGGTGATGAGGCGCTGCTGGCGGCGCTCGGCGATACGGCTGCCGCCGCCGATGCCGAGGGCGGCGTGACCGTGGACGTGGCCGACCCGCAGCTCGAGGCGCCGCCGCTGCTGAGGCGCCTGCTGGGCCAGGGCCTGGACATCTACGCCTGTGAGCCACTGCAGCCAGGTCTCGAAGCGCTGTTCCTGGACCTGGTGCGCTCGCCATGAGAGCCCGCGTCTGGCCGCTCGTGCGCAAAGAGCTTCGGCAGATGAGACGCAGCCGTGGCGCGCTACTGTCGACTACGCTGCTGCCGTTGATCCTGCTGGTCGTGACGCCCGGCCTGCAGCTGCTGTCACTCCGCGAAGTAGCCGCCCAGGGCGGCTTGCGGGCCACACCTGGGCTGTCGCCTGAGCTGTTCGACGACCCGCAGACGCTCTTCGCTCGCTTCCTCTTTCCGGTGTTTCTGATACTCGGCGGCCTGATCGTGCCGTCCGTTGCGGCGACGTACACGTTCGTCGGCGAGCGTGAGCGGCGTTCCCTCGAGCTGCTGCTGTCATTACCGCTCACCGTCGTCGACATACTCGTTGCCAAGCTGCTAGCCGTGCTGATCCTGGCTGGCCTCGTCGTCCTGCCGCTGTTCGCTCTGGACGCGGTGGCGTTGCTTCTGCTGCGGGTAATCGATCTGAACGAAGCCGTGCAGCTGCTGGTCGTCTTGTTCTCGGCACTCACCTATGCCGTCGGCGAAGCGCTGCTGCTGGCCTTGCTGGCCCGCGATCTACGGACAGCCCAAAACCTGAATGGTGCCCTGCTCGTGCCGGTGACGCTACTTGCGGGGGCCGTGCTACTCACCGTGCCTAGCCCACTGCAGTTCGTGGCGGTCAGCGCGTTGCTGCTGCTTGGCGCCTTGCTGTGCCTGACGGTCGGGGTGCGTTGGCTGACGTTCGAACGCTATCTGCTCTAGATGACGCGGTGGATTAGCCTGGGGAAAAGTCCCACCCCGCCTGGGGATAAGTGGATAACGGGACCTCCATCCAGCATGGCCGGTACAGGCGGCCCTTTGGGTGCAGGCACCACTCCGGCGATACATAAGACATGTCCACGATGACCCACCCGCAGAGCTGCCGCTGCAGCCTCCACAGCCAGATCCAGGCGCGCCGCCACGAGTGCTACCGCCTTCTCGCGCAGACCATTCTCGGCCCGTCAGCTCCCCAGGAAGACCTGGCTCTAGCCCGCGCACTAGCCGAGCACGCCGCCATGCTGCAGCCTGCTGCCAACGTCACACCTTTCCGCCCCCGTCGCGCAGCATAGGCGGGATTTGCACCGCACCGCCCGCAACCACTTCGCGGACGCCGCGTACCGCGGCACGCGACGGCCCATCACGGGCGATATCGTTGGCCACCTGCTTCAAGCCGTGCAGCACGGTGGTGTGATCGCGATTCAATATGCGGCCAACTTCGGGCGTGGATAGATGCGCGTCTTCGCGCAGCACATACATCGCAATCTGGCGCGGCACGACGATCTGTTTGTGCCTCGCCTTGCCTTTGATGTCGTCGATCTTGACATCGAAATAGCGGCTCACCGCGGTCAGCACGGCCGCCGACGTGGTGCCTCGTCCTGATGGCCCCGGCGCGACCAGATCGTGCAGCGCCTGCGCCGCCAGCTCCACCGTAACCGGTTGCTTCAGATGCCGGGCGTGGGCGAGCAGCCGATTGAGACTGCCCTCAAGCTCGCGAATGTTGCTCTGGACCTTCTGAGCAATGAACACGAGCACGTCAGACGGCACCGCGCCAATCACGGTGCTCGATAACTTTGAGCGCAGGATCGCGATCCGCGTCTCGTAGTCTGGCGCCTGGATATCGGCGATCAGCCCCCACTCGAAGCGCGACCGCAGCCGATCTTCCAAAATGGTCATGCCTTTCGGCGGCCGATCGCTCGACAACACGATCTGGCCACCCGCTTCGTGGATGGCGTTGAAGGTGTGAAAGAACTCCTCTTCGGTGCGCTCCTTGCCGCCAATAAACTGCACGTCGTCCACGAGCAGAACTCGTGCGCTGCGGTATTTGCCGCGGAAGTCGTCGGTGCGATGCTGGCGGATCGACTCGATCAGCTCGTTCGTGAACGTCTCGGACGTGACATACACCACCTCCCCGCCCTTGGCCGCGACGGCGTGCCCGATGGCGTGCAGCAGGTGTGTCTTACCGAGGCCGACACCGCCATACAGGAAGAGCGGGTTGTAGGCCGTGCCGACGTGGTCGACGATGGCCAGCGACGCGGCATTGGCGAGGCGGTTCGAAGGACCGACGACAAAGCTGTCGAACGTATAGCGCGCGTTCAGCCGCGGCAGCACGCGGGGAACGATGGGCGGAGATGTCTCCATCGTCCCCGTCCCGAGGTCGATCGAGCGTCGCGGCGACGGCTGCTCGAGGGGTGCCAACAGCGGCGCCGGCCGAGAGCGCCGTTGCAACGTTGGCGCCTGAGTAGCGGTGTCGGCGGCAAACTCGACACGGATAGGCGCGCCGACGATCTCGGCGAGCGCGGTGTGGATACTGGAGCTGAGTTTTCCCTCCAGCCACGGCACGTGAAAGGGGTTCGAGGCGGCGACACGGATCACGCTCGCGCTCGGGTCGTAGGCGAGACCACGTGTGTCACGAAGGTAGGTATCGAAGTGAGCTACCCCGGTAGAGAGCTTCAGGCGAGACAGCACGCGCTGCCAGACCTGATCTGGATCGAGGCCCTGCGGGTCGGACCGAAGAGCGGGAACCGTCGCTAAGGCAGGCATAACCATTGACAGGGGATGGATTCTAGGGACTGCCCCTGCCGCTTGCCGGCCCATGGCGCTGCGCGAAGCAACGATGTTTGAGCGAGGCCGGAGCACTGTGACACCGGGTTTTTGGCCCCGCAGATCAGCGCGTGTCGAGGATGTGACCATTAACGAAATGCGAAATGTTTCCGCTGGCCGGCACACACAGCTCCTGGCCGGCGACGCGTCTGGCATCGCCGCGGCGGCCGCTCTCCTTCGCGACGGCGGCCTGGTCGCGTTCCCCACGGAGACCGTCTATGGACTGGGAGCGCATGCCCTCGATACCGAAGCCGTACGTGGGATCTTCACGGCTAAAGGCCGCCCGGCCGACGATCCGCTGATCGTGCATGTCGCTCGGACGGCAGACGTCGAGGCGCTGGCGGCGCTGAGTCCCGTCGCCCATCGATTGGCCGAACGCTTCTGGCCGGGACCGCTGACCCTGGTCCTGCAAAAGTTGCCGCACGTCCCCGCCGAAGTCACCGCCGGGTTGGACACCGTCGCGCTGCGCGTGCCGGCCCACCGACTGGCGCGGGCCATACTCGAAGCCGTAAGCCTGCCGATCGCCGCGCCTAGCGCCAATCTGTTTGGACGACCCAGCCCCACGCGCGCGCAGCACGTCATGGACGATCTGGACGGACGAATCGACGCGATTCTTGACGGCGGCCAGACGACGGTTGGCCTCGAGTCGACTATCGTCGATGTCTCGGGGCTCGAGCCGCGTCTGCTGCGAGCGGGCGGCATCCCTGCCGAGGACATCGAAGCTGTGCTCGGTCAAAGCTTGCTGCCGGCGCTGCCAAGACAGGGACCGCAAGTCGCGCCAGGCATGCTGGCGAGCCACTACGCGCCGCGCACGCCGTTGACGGTCGTCGTCGGACCAGACGCACGCGACCGTCTCCGCGCCGAAGTCCGCGCCGCGCTTGCGGCAGGCCAACGAGCGGGGGCACTCCTCCTTGACGACGACACCGATCTGCTGCCGGCCGAGGTCGCCACCGTGTCGGTCGGCGCGTATGACGAGCCCGAACGGTCGGCCGGGCGGCTCTTCGATGCACTGCGAACGCTCGATGCACAACGCCTCGATGTGCTGTTCGCTCGCCAGCTGGCCGATCCTGGCCGCGGCCTGGGTCGAGCGCTGGCGGACCGCCTCAGGCGCGCCGCACGTCAAGTGATTGACACCCGGCCCTAGAATCCCCGTCAGCAATGCGTTTGTCACAGCGCGCCGATTACGCCGCCCATGCCATGGTCGAGATCGCTCGCTGGTACGGCGAACGGCCCGTCCACGCCACCGAGATCGCTCATCGCCAGGGCATCCCTGAGCCATACCTGGAACAGCTGCTGCTGGCGCTGCGGCGCGCGGCATTGGTCCGCAGTTACCGCGGACCCGGCGGCGGCTACACCTTGACGCGACCGCCGGCCGCCATCAGCCTGGCCGACATCGTCGCCGCGCTCGAAGGTCCCTTCGTGCCGCCCGAGGAAGGTCTCCACGACGCCGAAGGCGCCGACTCCGACCCGTTGACGTGTCCTATTCGTGACGCATGGCACCTGGCAACGGCGACCATGAGGCGCATTCTTGATGGGATGACCCTCGAAATCCTCGTTGAGCGCCAGCGCGAGATCGATCGCAAACGGGCGATCGGGGCCACTGTGGCGGGCGAGGATGCTGCTGCCGGCGGGCCTACCCCGCTGTCCGCGTAACAACACCTCAGGAGCACCAGTTCCTTACGTTAGGATCAAGGGATACTTCTCCTACTCAATCAAGGTTCAGAACGTTGCCTGGCGCGCCGATGCTTGGTGCAGGAATCGTTCGGCACTTGCACTCGTGGCGACAACTTCTTCTGAACCGCTCCGCATAGTTCCGCGTAACCCGGCGAGAACAGCATGCACCCAATCACTGGCGTGCCTGCGGTTGGACGTGGGCTGGACGGTGTACCCGTGAGGGTAGCTTCGGGAGATCCTGAACCCCAAATGCCAAAGACTGCCGACATCGAAGTCCGCGAGCCTCTCACCTTGTCTGATGGTGCATTGCGCGTGCGAAGACGACGAGACAACCTCATACCTGCCCTCGAACAGGTGGCTTACAACCTGCGCTGGTCATGGGATCCAGCAACACGTGACCTGTTCCAATCCCTGGCCCCCGAGCCGTGGGCTCGGACGCACAACCCGATTGCGGTTCTGAAATCCGCCGCCAGTGATCCAGATCGACTGGCCGAGCATGCCGAAAGCATCATCGAGCGGCACAGCGATCTCGAGCAGTACCTCAAACGCGCGCCGCACGTCGGCAACATGCCACGGATCGCCTATTTTTGCGCGGAATTCGCGATCGCCGAATCCTTGCCGATCTACTCGGGTGGTCTCGGTGTGCTGGCAGGCGACCATTTGAAAGCGGCCAGCGATCTGGGTTTGCCGCTCGTGGCTGTCGGTCTGCTGTACCGCTACGGCTATTTCCGCCAGGTCATCGACGATACCGGCTACCAACGCGAAGCATACGATCGCCTGGATACCGATGCCGTGGCCGTGCGGCCGGTCCTCGATGCGCAAGGGGCGCCGATCGTCATCGAAGTGCCGTTCCCCGGCCGCAGCGTTCTGGCTCGGGTGTGGGTCGCCCAGGTTGGCCGCGTCCCGCTGTATCTGCTCGATACGGATCTGGCCGACAACCGCGAAGATGACCGCTGGATCACCGGCCACCTTTACGGTGGTGACCAGGACACACGCATTCGACAGGAAATCGTGCTCGGCATCGGCGGCCTGCGCGCCTTGCGCGCCATCTTGCCAGCCGAAGCGCAACCCGATGTACTTCATATGAACGAAGGCCATTCGGCGTTCCTCAGCCTCGAGCTAGCGCGCGAACTGCTTGCTTCGGGCGCTGCCCAGAACTTTGATGAAGCTGCCCTGCAGGTCGCGCCGCACCTGGCGTTCACGACCCACACGCCGGTTGCCGCTGGCCACGACGCATTCCCGTCTGACCTGGTTGAGGCGTACTTCAACGGCTATCGCCAGCAGCTCGGGTTGACGCACGAGGAGTTCATGGAGCGCGGCCGCCGCGACAAAGACGCCGCCTGGGAACGCTTCTCGATGACCGTCCTGGCCCTGCGCAGCGCATCCCGCCGCAACGGCGTCAGCCAGCTGCATGGCGCGGTCAGCAAAGAGATGTGGGGCGGAGTCGGCCTGACGATGAACGACGCGCCGCCGGCCGCTGAGATGGAAGCGATCACCAATGGCGTGCACACGGCAACCTGGATTGGCCCCGAGATGGGCGCCCTGTTCGATCGTCAACTGGGGACAGACTGGCGCACTCTGCCCGAAGTGGCCAGCCACTGGTCCAGCATTGCCCAAACAGACAGGCGTGCACTGTGGGCCGCACGGACTGCGCAAAGGGCCCGCCTCCTCGAACGTGTGGACGCCATGTCGCGTCACGAGGGCCTCGGTGGCTTGCACCCTGACGTGACTGCCGACAAAGCGCTGGTGCTGGGCTTCGCCCGCCGCTTCGCCACCTACAAGCGCGCCGGATTGGTGCTATCCGACCCCGAGCGACTCGTTCGCTTGATGGATGGTGGCAATCGGCCGCTCGTGATCGTGTTCGCTGGTAAAGCTCATCCGCGTGATGATCCCGGCAAGTTGCTGGTACAGCGCATCGTTCAGGCTTCGCGGGATGCGCGGTTCCGTGGCCGGCTCGTGTTCCTCGAGAACTACGACGTCGAGATTGCGCGGTTGCTCGTTCAAGGCAGCGACGTCTGGATGAACACCCCACGTCGACCGCAGGAAGCGAGTGGCACCAGCGGGATGAAGGCTGCCCTGAACGGATCGCTGCATTTGAGCGAGCTCGACGGCTGGTGGGACGAAGCGTATGCCCCTGGCATGGGCTGGGCGCTGGGCGAGGGTCTGCCACAGGACCTGCTCAACGAAGCGCACGATGCGGCCGAGGCCAAGCAGTTGATGGATTTGCTCGAATTCGACATCCTGCCGATGTTCTTCGATCGTGACGAGCACGGCACACCAGCGCGGTGGCTGTCTTGCGTGTCGAACTCCATCGCGACGATGGCGCCGCAATTCTCGGCTCAGCGCATGGTCCGCGAATACGCCGAGCGGTTCTATACCCCCGCCGGCGCAGCCGTCTCCCGCTAACCCAAGCTACTCGCTGAGTAGCGCCGCGACGGGGAGGTCGCCGAGGACTTCCGCGAGCTTGAGAGTTGGACGGCCGTCAACGTCGACGGCCGTCAGCTCTCGGGCTGTGAACAGGTCGCGATATACCCGGCCGGGCACGATCAGGCGTTCCTCACGCCACAGCTCGGGCCCGACCGGCGCGACCAGCGCTCCGCGAGCCAACGTCGCAACCTGCACCGGCGCCGCGATGACCAGGTGCTGCCCCTCGAACGATCGCGCGAAGGCCGCCACGTGCTGGTTCCCACGCAGCGGGGTATAGCCGCCACCGACGAACAGCCCTGGCATCTGCCGACGCAAGCACAACAACCTTTGTGAGACATACACCTTGATGCGCCCGTCTTCGCGCGTCTCCATCAGCTCGCACGCCAGCCGCACCCGATCTGCCGACCGTCCGAGCACCTCAGCCAGGGCACGCTGGCGAAGGTCGAAGTCGACGGGTCGTCGGTTGTCGGGATCAACGAGTGACAGGTCCCATAGCTCGTTGCCCTGGTAGACGTCGGCCACGCCAGGTGAGCCCAGCTTCAGCACCGTCTGGGACAGCGAGTTGAAGACCCCAAAAAACGCCACTTTCTTCTGTAGCTGGCTGAAGTCATCCAGAAACGCCGCGTTGTCCTGTGGATCGAGGATCGACCGGACAAATTGCAGCACCGCCTCTTCATAAGCCGTGTTGGGGGTGATCCAGCTGGTGTGGACTTTGGCTTCTTTGAGTGCCTTGAGCATGAACTCGCAGACGCGTCGTACGAACTCATCGTCGATTTCGGCCCACGGCCAGGCCCCGAGCAGCGTCTGGTACAGCAGGTACTCCTCGTTGCGATCTGGCGCCACCCGACCCTGCAGGCTGATCTTCTTGCGACCGTTCAGTCGCGTCCAGCGAGTCAACGCCGCCCGCCAA
>DASYKL010000637.1:0-1646 GCA_035995405.1 Chloroflexota bacterium | reverse complement strand
GCTCCTCGCATCGGCCGACCCGAAAATCGCCGACCAGATCGACGAAGACATTTTCTGCCGCAAGTACGCCGCCATTCAGCAAAGCCTGGACGATCTGCAGCGCTGCTTCTCGCAAGTCAACCCGGATGTCGTCGTCATGTTTGGTGACGACCAGGATGAGCTGTTCTTCGACGACAACTACCCGATGATCAGCGTCTATTGGGGCGACATCCTGACCCATTACCCGCGCACCGCCGCGCTGCGCCCGGGCATGTCCGACGCCATCCGTATCTCGTCATCGGTCTACGGCACCGAGATCATCGACTATCCGGTCGAGACGAACCTCGGCAAACACGTCGTCGAACAACTTGCCGAACGTGACTTCGACGTGGCGCAGTCGCGCTATATGAAAGAGGAGTACGGCGGCACGATCGGTCCAGGTACCTGGTACCTCGACTTTCAGCGGACGACCAAGCCGCGCCGACAGGGCATGGCGCATGCGTTCTCGTTCCCGGTCTGCCGCTGGTTTGACGGCAAGCGGCCGCCCATGGTGCCGATCACGATCAACACCTGTTACCCACCAAATTGGATCAGCCCCAAGCGCGCGTTCAACCTCGGCCGAGCCGTTCGCGAGGCAATCGAAGCCTGGGACAGCGATGCCCGCGTTGCGGTGGTCACGTCTGGCGGACTGAGCCACTTCACCGTCGACGAGGAAATCGATCGTCTCGCGCTCAAAGGCCTCACTGAAGCCAACGGCGAGATCCTGTCAACACTGCCGCGCTACAAGCTGCAGTCCGCAACGACCGAGATCTTGAACTGGGTCGCCGCCGCCGGAGCGATGGGTGAGACGCCGATGGAGCTGATCACGTACCAGCCGGGGTATCGCTCGCCTGCTGGTACGGGCTGCGGCTGCGCCGTCGGCCGCTGGCTACCAGGCTAAATACCGCGTAGCACGACGACCATCGCATCGTCGGTGGGCCGAGCCCACTCGGCCAGCAGGTAGTCGGCCAGGTGCTGTGCCTGGTCGAGTGCCTCGGCGGGCGACGCGTCGAGCCGAAAGCGGGCACGAATGCCGTCGGTGTGCAAAACCAGGAGCCAGCCGGACGGGAGCGCAAACGTGAACACGCGCGGCTCCGGCAGGACCGCTCCGACAATGCCGCGGTAGACCATCAGCCGCTGCTGCACGCCGCTGTGCCACAGGTGGCCTTCGACGTTGCCGATCCCGGCGTACTGCAGAGAGGTGCCGCTGGCGTCAATCGCTGCGATGGAGATGGCCGCGCCGCGTGTGCCGCTAAGGGCGGCGTGGCACAGCCGCAAACTCTGCCCCGGCGGCAGGTCAGGTCGTTGCGCCAGCGCCGCGCATGCCGCATCAGACGCGGCGGCGGCTGGTGGCCCATGTCCCAGACCATCGATCACCGCGAGACGGCAGCCGCCAGCATGCCGATCGATCTGCCACGCATCGCCGTTGACCACTTCCCCAGCGTAGGGGCGACCGGCCGCGCCGATGTCTAAGTCTGGCGGTGCCATTTATGACAGACGATCGTGGTTCCGCCAGGACCACTGGCAATGTGGAAGTCGTCCATCAACCGTCGCACTCCACCCAGTCCGGCACCCAACCCACCGGCGGTGCTGAAGCCGTCGCGCAATGCAGCTTCGGTATCGACGAT
>DASYKL010000636.1:0-2685 GCA_035995405.1 Chloroflexota bacterium | reverse complement strand
CCCGCCCTCAAAGAGCACGCCAGCTGGGAACGGATGCTCCGCGACCAGTGGGCGGCGGCACGTGAGACCAAAGCCGGCTCTGAATCTGCTTCATGAGCAACATGAAGGGCCGCGGTAGCGCGCCCGCTCCGGTAGCGACTGCCTACTCCAGGGATGCAGACTGGTTGGTCGAAATCCTGACCAGAGCACAGGACATCGTGAGTGAGCCTGCCGCCTGGACGCGTGGCGCTTTGGCCCGCTCAGTGTTGCGTGATGCCGTTCTGCCCACCTCGGACGTGGCTATTACGTGGAGCACGTCAGGCGCGCTGGCGCTCGGCTTGCACAACGTACTCGGGCCGGCGGCGGCGCAGTCCGACCGCGAGCGGTTGTATGACCTCGCCATCCGCACGCTGTGGACGAACTTGCCCGAAGACCATCCGCGGACCAGTCGCATGAGCCTGGACATCGATGGCTTCAACGACTATCCCGGGACACGCTATGACAACATCGAGCGGCTGTTCGAACGCTCGGTCGAACTTGCGCGGGCAAACGCTATCAGGCGCTAGGGCTGGTGACGGCAGGCGGCATACGCACAACGCGTGGCGTCTTGCCACAGACGGTGGACGGCCGGCGTATCGAGCGCCTGGTCGATAGAGTGGACCGCGCGGCTATCCCGGTCACCCCAGTCATGCCGTAGCTCGTGGTACACCCAGTCCGACAGAATGCGTCGGCGATCCCGCGGCAGGTCCAACAATCGTTTGCGCAATGGAACACGGGTGATTTCCGCAGCGGAGTGATCCAGGACATGCATCTGCCGCAGCGCGTGGATGTTTTCGAGACGAGCTGAGCTGGTCAGTGCGGGATCCATCGCGGCGTACTGCATAACGTGGCAGATTGGACAGAGACCGAGGGGCTGAACTGTAGTGGAGCGTTTGCGACCGCGCGCCGCTGTGCGAGCTGTGTCCTGCCGTTCGCGGACGCGACGCGAATCGCGCATGACATGCGCGAGAACGCTGGCCAGCACATCCAGGTTCAGCGGCTTTGAAAGCACGGCCGTCGCTCGCAGCTTGGCGGCCTGGCGTATCGCGTCGATCCCGCCAGCCGACAACACGACCACCGGTACAGCTGCCAGTCCGGGCTGGGTCTGACGCTCACGCAGGAACGTCAAGCCATCCATGCCCGGCATCAACAGGTCCAGCAGGACGGCATCGAGCTGCTGCGAGCGCATGTGATCGATCGCCGCCGCGCCATCCGCTGCCGTAACCACTCTGTAGCCGGCATCGGCGAGACCGTCGGCGAGAAAGTCGCGAATCAATGGCTCGTCGTCCACGACGAGCACGCAAGCGTGCCCCGGCTGTTCGTCACCCACCTCGGTTCAGTATGGGCGTCGCCAGGCCAGCTACAAAGTAGCCGTGGGTTACGGTTCGGCGGCGGTTCGGTTACGAGCAGTCTCATACACGCCGGTGTGAGGCACCGGATTGGCGGGTTGTCGACCCGGCAGGTGCACTTTGTGCAAAACTCAGTCGGCGTGGAGTTTGAGCTGCGACATCTTGATAGCGGCAAACTGATTTACCGCTACACGTCGGAGGGTGCGGCCCTGGCTTTCGTTCGAGACGTTGTCCGCGTCGGCGGTCGTGACCAGGCGGCTAAGTTCAGCCTCGATCGGCGTGACGATGCTGGCCAGGCGCTGACCGTGGCGATGGGCGCAGATCTGGTCAAGCGGGCAATCGAAGACCGCTCGGAGTAAGCACCCACGGTGTCGGGACCGGCGCCGTAGCGCTCCCGGAGCTGATCGCAGCCGCCGGCAGCGACGAAAGCCCGTTTGGGCCACTCGGTCCAGCGCCGCCGATTCACTCGTCAGGGACGGTGGCTTACGCCTTGATCGCTGTCGCGCAGTGGTATGGCTCGGCCCACAACATGGTGCCTTGCGCAACGGCATGTCGAACCGCGGCGCGAAACTCCTGGGCGTCAGCGGCGTCCAATCCCTGGGCAATGCGACCCACGAAGAAGCGCAAGCGCTCAGGTGACTCGTCGGCTCGGTCCGGTGCAAGCTGCGGGCCCATCAGGACAGTCCTCAGGCCTGCGTCACGGAATCGGCGATACAGACTCGCGTCACTGCAGCCCAGGTCAGCAGCGCCGGCGCCTGACACAGACTCTATGGCGGCCATCAACGCAGCGCGCACGTCCAGATTGAGCCACGGCCGCAGATCGGTGGCGCGGACCACGATGCTGATGCGTCCGCCGGGCTTCGTCACACGGATCATCTCCGCCAGCATGCGGTCCGCATCGACTTCCTCCATAACGGTGCATGACAGCGCGACGTCGGCGCTGTCGGACGGCAGCGGCAAGTCCTCCGCATCACCTGGGCCATAGGTGATGCGAGCCGTCAGGCCCGCGACACTCGTCAGCGACGCCGCCTCACGCAGGAGGTAATCGTTGACGTCGAGCGCGGCAATCGGGTTGGCGCCGGCTGTATATCGAGCCAGCCAGCGGGCGACCGCTCCTGAGCCACAGCCCACCTCGACCAGAGATTGGCCCGGCTGCACGTCCGCCGCGTCGACCACCGACCGCACCACGTGGCGGTAGCCGCCCTGCATGCGCGCTTCGAGACTCGGGATGATGCCCAGAAAAGCCCCGCCGAGGACGATCGTGGTGTATTGCTCGGCCAGCGCCGGCAGCAGCGGATCCCATTGTGATCGCGCCAAC
>DASYKL010000635.1:0-7693 GCA_035995405.1 Chloroflexota bacterium | reverse complement strand
TGCCGCCGCCGCCCTTGCCAATCTCCTTCGCCAGCGTCAGCGCGCTAGCCAGCAGGTCATTGAGGGCCGACAGGTCCATCTGCTTCTATCTTAGCCACCGGGACCTGAAGTACGTGTCGGAAACGCTAGCTCTTGCGAATGGTCAGGCCGCCGAGAGGCACAAAATTACCGCGGGCCTGGAACGCCAGGACGCTTACTTGCCGGGCTACTTCGCCTGCGACGAACGACAGAGCTTTGGCGGCCGGGGACTCGGGGTGGGCCATGACGACTGGTTGGCCTTCGTCGCCGCCCAGGCGGACATTCGGCTGCAGCGGGATCTGACCCAGGAACGGGACGCCGAACTGGTTGGCGATCTTCTCACCACCACCTCGACCGAACAGCTCGTGCTTCTCAGAGCAATTCGGACAGATGAAGTAGCTCATGTTCTCGATGACGCCGATGATCGGCACCTCGAGCTGTTTGAACATCGCCATCCCTTTCGCCACGTCCTGCAGCGCGACATCCTGCGGCGTGGTCACGATCACCACGCCCGAAAGCGGGATCAACTGCGACAGGCTCAGGGGCGCATCGCCGGTGCCCGGCGGCAGGTCGATCACCAGGTAATCCAGCTCGCCCCAGTCGAAGTCTTTGAGGAACTGCTGGATCGCGCCATGGACCATTGGCCCGCGCCAGATGACGGGCTTGCTCTCGTCGAGGAAAAAACCGATCGAGACCAGCTTGATGCCATAGCTCATGACGGGCTGGATGGCGCCGCTGGTGCCGGTCACTTCGGGCTTTTCTTTGATGCCCATCATCAACGGCACGTTGGGGCCGTAGATGTCGGCATCGAGGAGACCAACGCGGGCACCCGTCTGCGACAGCGCGACGGCCAGGTTGACACTGGTCGTGCTCTTGCCGACCCCGCCTTTGCCAGACGCCACCGCGACCACGTTCTTGACGCGCGGCAGCAGCGGCGTGCTGGTGCCCTGGCCGCGAGCGACAGCCGTGTTGGCGGTCATCTGCACCTGGACTTCGGTCACCCACGGCAGATTGGCCACCGCCATACGCGCCTGATCGCGCAGGTCATCTTTGACCGGGCACGCGGGCGTCGTCAGATTGATGCTGAAAGCGACCGCGCCGCTCGGCTCGATGTTCATGTTCTGAATAAAGCCGAGTGCAACGATGTCGCGATGGAGGTCAGGGTCGCGCACGACGCGCAATGCGTCGAGAACCTCCTGCTCGCGGGTGGTGACTGCCATGTGGGGTAATTCCTATGATTCCGGTCGGATTTACCGAAGATTGTAGACGAGGCGATAGGGACGATGCGGGGCTTCGCCCGCGAACCCCGCGATCACGTTGAGGCGGCTACCGCGGCGTGCTGCGCCCGCATCGTTTTCTTATCGAACTTGCCAACGCTCGTCTTTGGCAGCTCATCCAGGAACAGATAGCGCTCGGGCAGCATCCACCTGGCAAATTGGCTGGCCAGATGCTCCGCCAGTTCGGCTTCGGTGACCTGGCCTTTAAAGTCAGGACGCGCCACGACGCAGGCCATTGGCCGCTCTGACCACCTCGCATCCGGCACCGCGATCACGGCCGCTTCCAGCACCTTGGGATGGGCCATCAGCGCATTCTCCAGCGCGACCGACGAGATCCACTCACCGCCGCTCTTGATCAAGTCTTTGGTGCGATCGGTGATCTCCATATAGCCGTTGGGGTGAATGACGGCCACGTCACCAGTGCGGAACCAGCCATCGGCGGTAAAGCGACCCTCGCTTCGCGCGTCTTTGTAGTAGTCGGCGGTGACCCACGGTCCGCGTGCGACGAGCTCACCCATCGTCTGGCCATCCCAGGGCGCCTCATTGCCCTGATCATCGAGCACCCGCAGCTCGACGCCGGGCACCGGCTGGCCTTGCTTGGCCAGGAAATCGAGTTTTGTTGCCGGCTCGGCTGTCTCGAGCTCGGCGGTCAGCCGTGAGACGGTGCCAAGCGGCGAGAGCTCGGTCATGCCCCAGGCGTGCAGGATGCGCAGGCCGAGCTTTTCGTACGCTTCAATCAGTGCCCGCGGCGCGGCCGAGCCACCACACGGAATACGGCTCAGCGAGCTGACGTCGTACTTGCCCGACTGGAGCAGCGGCAGGGCGGCGATCCAGATCGTCGGCACGCCCGCGGCGATGGTGGCGCGCTCGTCCTGGATCAGCTGCAGCACACGGTCGGGTGCCAGCGAGTTGCCAGGAAAGACTTGCTTGGCGCCGACGAATGTCGCGGCAAAGGGCAGGCCCCAGGCGTTGACGTGGAACATCGGCACGATCGGCACCAACGTGTCGCGCTCGGACAAAGCCAGACTGTCGGCGGCGAGCACCCCGAACGAGTGCAGCACCATGGCCCGATGGCTGTAGGCCACGCCCTTCGGCTCGTCGGTAGTACCGGACGTATAGGACATGAGCGCCGCGTCGTTTTCGTCCAAACGGGGAAAGTCGAAGTGCGCGTCAGCCTGAGCCAGCAACGCTTCGTAATCGAGCGCGTCGCCCGTGTCGTTATCGCCGCCGTCATCGATGACGATGATCTGTTCAACGGTCTTCAAATTCGGCTGCAGCTTGCGAATCACGGGCAGCAGTGTTCGATCGACCACGATGAAGCGATCCTCGGCGTGGTTGACGATGTAGGTCAACTGATCGTGGAACAGGCGGATGTTGAGTGTGTGCAGAATGGCGCCCTGCATCGGCACGCCGAAGTACAGCTCCAGGTGCCGATGGTGGTTCCAACCGAACGTGCCGACCCGATCACCAGGTTTGAGGCCCAGGTCCTTGAGCGCATTGGCCAGCCGATGCACGCGCTGACCGAAGTCGCGATAGGTGTAGCGATGCTGCCCGCTCAAGCCACCGGTCACGATCTCGCGATCGGGGAACACGCGCGTTCCCCGCTCGAAGATCATCTGCAACGTGAGCGGATAGTCCATCATCGTGCCGCGCATGCCGTGAGCCTCCCCCTGTTGTACGAATTCGTCTAGCCGTTGGTGGCCGACGATGGTAGCGCCGCCGAGCCGCGCAGGGCGTTCAGGACTTCGTCGGCAGTCGGTAAGCGTGGTGGATCTGGATTGTCCCAGCGGTAGCTGATCGCGCCATCCTGGCCGATCACGAACACACTGCGGCGGAGAACATTTTTCAACCCGGAGGGGTTGGTGAACAGCAAGTCGTAGGCGGCGCCAAAGTCGCGATTGAAGTCACTGAGCAGGATGAGGTCGTCTGGCAAACCGAGCTGGCTGCGCCAGGCTTGGTGAGCCCAGGTTGAGTCGACGCTGATGCCGAAGACCTGTGCACCGAGGGCACGGAACTCTTCGATTTTCTTTCCGAACTCGGAAAGTTCGTTCGTTCAACCAGGCGAAAAGTCGAAGGTGTAGGTGAGCAGGACGACGGGGCCATTGGCCAGGGCGTTGGATAGGCGAATGGTTTCTTTGCCGCGGACGGGCAGCTCGAAATCGGGCGCGGTATCGCCAGTTGCGAGAGGAGGCATGGTCCGCCGATGTTACTTGTCACTCCCCCAGGGCGATGATAGGCTGCGCGCACTGGGGATGCAGCGTCCGTTGCGCGTAGTGGCGCTCGCGGAGGCAGTCGCATGAGGTCGCCGCTCACTCGCTGGCTGCCCGTGGCGGCTCTGCTGATCGCTCTGGCCCTGCCCTTTGCGCTGAGCGGTTTTCAGACACTCGAGCTGGCGTACGCCCTGATTTTCGCCATCGCCATCCTGGGGCTCAATATCCTCACGGGTTTCTCAGGCCAGATCTCACTCGGTCACGGCGCGTTTCTGGCGATCGGGGCGTTTACCACCGCCATCGGCGTGCAGCGCCTGCACCTGCCGTACCTGGCGACCATTCCCATTGCCGCGCTGCTGTGCGGACTGCTCGGTTGGGTGATCGGCGCCGGGGCAGGCCGCCTGGAAGGCATCTATCTCGGTCTGGCGACCTTTGCCCTGGGCGTGGCGACACCGGATCTGCTCAAGAAGCAGACCAGTCTGACGGGCGGCGTCAAAGGCATCAGCCTGCCGCCGGTCACGTCGCCCATCGCGGCGCTGTCGGACGATCAGTATTTCTATCTGCTGTGTCTGGCCATCGGCGGCGGCCTGTTTGTGCTGGCGGCGAATATGCTCGGCGACCGCACCGGCCGCGCCTGGCGGGCAGTCCGCGACGGTGAGCTGGCCGCCGCGGCGTTTGGCGTGAATGTTGGGTATTACAAAACGTTGGCGTTTGCCTTGAGTGCCGCGTTGGCGGGCGTTGCTGGGTCGCTGTACGGCCTGGCCACGGCATTCGTCAGCACCGATGCGTTTCCTTTTCAGCTCTCGATCGCGCTGCTGGTAGGTGCGGTCGTTGGTGGCATCGGCTCTATTGGCGGAGCATTGGTTGGCGGACTGTTGACCGAATTCCTACCCATTTATGCTCAACAGATGTTGCTGCCGATCAACAAGCAGCTCGCCAACGCGGCACCGGGTGCCGTGCAGGGTGTGCTGCTGCTGGTCGTGCTTGGCCTGGCACGCGGCGGAGTGGCAGGCCTGGTGGGCGACGCGTATTACCGACTGATTCGAGCGAATCGCACGACAACAGAAGGAGTCACTGATGGCGAGATCAACACGCTGGCGTACCGTCCTTCTCGGCCTGATTAGTCTCACGCTCGCGGCGTGTTCGAGCGGGACACCCGTGGGCGGCGCTCCCGCCGCTGGCGCGACCGCGGCGGGCGGCGCAGCAGCGGTGGCGACGAGCGCGGCGCCGGCCGCCAACAGCGCGGCGGCGGCGGCAGCAACAGCCGCGCCAACGGTCGCTTCGGCAGCGGCAACCGTCGCCCCAACGGTCGCGTCGGCGGCGGCTGCAGCGGCCCCGACGGTCGCCGCTGCGGCGAACACGGCAGTCGCCGCGCTGACCAACAGCGACGTCGGCGTCACCAAGGACACCATTTTGCTCGGCGGCACGATTGCGCTGAGCGGGCCAGCGGCCGCTTACGGCACCATCGCCCGAGCGGCCGATGCCTATTTGCATTATGTCAATGACAACGGTGGCATCTACGGTCGGCAGATCAGCTACAAGTACCTCGACGACGCCTACAACCCGGCGCAAACCGTCCCGCTGACCAAGCAGCAGGTTGAGCAGGACCAGGTCTTTTTGATGTACGGCGGACTCGGCACGCAGTCGCAAACGTCGGTGCGGGACTACTTGAACAGCAAGAAGGTGCCGCAGGTGTTCGTGGCAACGGGGGCGACAACCTTCGCGGCCGAATTCGAAAAGTACCCGTACACGTTTGGCTGGCAGCCGGTGTATCAGGGTGAGTCGCTGATTTACGCCCAGTACATCTTGAAGAACGCGCCGAATGCCAAGATTGGCGTCATTTATCAGAACGACGATTACGGCCAGGACTATCTCGACGGATTGACCAAAGGTCTGGGCAACAAAGCGGCCGAGATGATCGTCGACAAGGAGAGCAATGACGTCGGTGCGCCAGACCTGAGCTCACAGATTCTGAAGCTCAAGAACTCGGGCGCGGACACGTTCTTCGTCTTCGAGACACCATCGCCGGCGATCAAAGCGATCGTGGCGGCGTTCCAGGCCGGCTGGCAGCCGGCGATTTATCTGAACGCGGTGTCGGGGCCGGTGCCGTACTTGCAAGCGGCGCAGAAGGCGGCCGGTGACCCGGCGGCGGTCAACGGCATCACTAGCGTCCTGTATCTCAAAGACTCGATCGACCCGGCGCAGGCCAACGATCCTGGGATCCAGCTGTTCAAGCAGGTCATGGCCAAGTACTACCCGGAGGGCAAAGTCGACGACAACTTCAACGTGTACGGCATGGGGACGGCGTACAGCCTCGTTGACGTATTGAAGAAAGCTGGCCCGAACCTGACCAGGGCGGGCGTCCTGGACGCGTTGAACAATTTGAATGAGACGGATAACCCGTTTGTCTACCCGGGCATCCCGGTCAAGAACAGCCCGACCGATCACTACACGATCACCCAGGAGTACCTGGCCAAGTACGACCCGACGCTCAACAATTACAAGTCAATAAGCCAGCCGATCGACGTACGGGGACTGATCAAATTCCCCTAGGTTTGTGTACGGGTCGGGGGAGCCCGCGTTCCCCCGCGTGTCAACGGCGAATAAGAGGCGTCACGCCGCGTGCTGGCTGAGCTGACGCAGCCTTTGTTGCGGGTTGCCGATCTGTCGCTCCGCTTTGGCGGCGTAGCGGCGCTGGATGGCGTCTCTTTTGACGTCCATGAGGGCCAGATCGTCGGCCTTATTGGGCCCAACGGCGCCGGCAAGACCAGCCTCTTCAACTGCATCAGCCGCCTCTACCAGCCATCCTCCGGCAGCATCCGTTTTGGCAACCAGGAGCTGCTGCAGCTCAAAACCCATGACGTGATCCGCCTCGGCATCGCGCGGACCTTCCAGAACGTGGCCCTGTTCGCGCACATGTCGGTGCTCGACAACGTCCTGGTGGGTGACCATACGCGTATTCCGTCTGATGCAATTGCATCGGCGCTGCGTCTGCCACGCGCCAGACACGCGGAGCACGCCGGTTTAGAGCGAGCGCTGGCCGCGTTGGACGTGGTGGGCTTGCGCACTCAGGCGGCCTCGGTCTGCGCCAGCCTGCCGTTTGCGATTCAAAAACGCGTCGAGCTGGCGCGAGCGCTCGTCTCCCGACCGAAGCTGCTGATGCTCGATGAGCCAGCCGGTGGCCTGACCCACACCGAGCTGAGCGACCTGAGCGAGCTCATCCGTCGGGTTCACGCCGAGTACGGGCTGACCGTCCTGTTGGTCGAGCACCACATGAACCTGGTGATGAGCATTTCGGACCAGGTCGTGGTGCTGAGCTTCGGACGCAAGCTCGCGGACGGCACGCCTGAGAGTGTTCGCGCCGACCCGGCCGTCATCGAGGCGTATCTGGGGAGTGCGAGTGCCGCTGCTTGAGCTCGCGGGACTGCACGCCGGCTATGGGCAACGGCGGGTGCTGCATGACATCGACTTGTCGGTCGAGGCCGGTGAGATCGTGGCGATTCTGGGGGCCAATGGCGCTGGCAAGACGACCACCCTGCGAGCGATCTCGGGGACGATCGTGCGGTCCGGCCGGGTCATGTTTCTGGGCGCATCGCTGCTCGGCTGTGGCGCCGCGGATGCGGCCAGGTTGGGGATAGCCCATGTCCCTGAAGGGCGTGGCACGATGGGCCAGCTCACCGTGGCCGAGAACTTACAGCTCGGCGCCTACGTGCGCCGCGACAAAGTCGTCGTCGCTGGCGACCTGGAGCGGGTGTTCAGCTACTTTCCGATCCTACGCGAGCGACACAAGCAGTACGCCGGGACGCTCAGCGGCGGCGAGCAGCAAATGCTGGCGATCGGCCGCTCGTTGATGAGCAAACCCAAATGCCTGATGCTCGACGAGCCCTCGCTCGGCATCGCGCCGCTGCTGGTGAAGACGATTTTCGAGAAGATCGTCGAGATCAACAAGGAACTCGGCCTGACCATCCTGCTCGTCGAGCAGAATGCCAACCTTGCGCTCGAAGTCTCCCACTACGGCTACGTCCTGGAGACCGGCAAGATCATCCTGGAAGACACCTCCGCCGCCCTGCGCCAAAACGAAGAAGTCCGCGCCGCCTACCTGGGCGGCTGACCAGCCGACAATTTTTACTGAAGGCGGGTGTGGACTGCCGACAGGAAGGACGCAGAGGACGCAGAGCCAAAATTCCC